>JAHDBB010000016.1:0-2978 GCA_020630635.1 Chitinophagales bacterium | reverse complement strand
AATGAGTTAAATTCTAATTTTTAATCTCTAAATTCTAAAACAGTTCAGTTTGTAAAGTGTCCTGTCTCTTCAAAATAGACCCGATAGTAGTGGTATTCGTGTCTGAAGTGTTGGCTTCCTAAAACGTTGGCGACACGAATAAGAACGGATAGCGGGACTTGCCGTTACGACGAAGCATCCCGCCATTCGCTCCTAAAAAAATTCTTTATCCAAAAGAGAATGAAAGTTATGAATAATACCTAAATAAAATTCATCATTCATAACTCAGCATTCACCATTAAAAAATTATGCCTTCATCCCTACATATTCCTGATAAAATTGCGGGATGGTCTCAATACCTTTGTAAAAATTAAACAAGCCGTAATGCTCGTTGGGTGAGTGAATCGCATCCGAATCTAAGCCAAAACCCATCAAAATCGTCTCGACTCCTAACTCTGCTTTAAACATCGCTACAATCGGAATACTGCCGCCATCTTTGGTTGGAATCGGCTTTTGTCCAAATGTTTTTTCGTAGGCTTTGGAAGCTGCTTGATAAGCGATGGAATCAATCGGCGTGACTGCTGGTTCTCCGCCATGATGTGGCTTTACGACTACTTTGACTGAATCAGGCGCAATGCTTTCAAAATGTTTTTGGAACAATTCAGTGATCTCTTCTGATACTTGATGAGGCACTAAACGCATTGATATTTTAGCATAAGCTTTCGATGGTAAAACTGTTTTTGCACCTTCTCCAATATATCCTCCCCACATACCATTGACATCTAAGGTAGGTCGAATACTGGTTCTTTCAGAAGTGCTAAAACCGTCTTCTCCTTGCACGTCATTTATATCTAAATCGTTTTTATAATGCTCCAAACTAAAAGGAGCTTTGGCCATTTCTGCTCTTTCTGCATCCGATAATTCCGCTACCTTGTCATAAAATCCAGGTATGGTAATTCGATTATTTTCATCGTGCATAGAAGCAATCATTTTACACAAAACATTTACAGGATTGGCAACGGCTCCTCCATAAACGCCAGAGTGTAAATCTCGATTGGGTCCTGTTACTTCTACCTCTACATAGCTCAATCCACGCAAGCCTGTGGTAATCGAAGGCACATCGTTGGCAATCATGGAAGTGTCAGAAATCAAGACCACATCACACGCCAATTTTTCTTTATTGGCTAAAACAAATGGCTCTAAATTGTCCGATCCAACTTCTTCTTCGCCTTCAATCATAAACTTGATATTACAAGGGACTCCACCATTTTGCATCATCATTTCAAAGGCTTTGATGTGCATATAAAACTGTCCTTTGTCATCACAAGCTCCCCGTGCATAGATTTTTTCGTCCTTAATTACAGGCTCAAAAGGCGGTGAATCCCACAATTCATAAGGGTCAGCAGGTTGAACATCATAGTGTCCATAGACCAAAACTGTCGGCAATGCAGGGTCCACCAATTTTTCGCCATAGACAATCGGATAGCCTTTGGTCGGACACAATTCCACATTATCGGCTCCTGCCTCAATCAATTTTTGCTTCACAAATTCGGCTGTTTCAAAAACATCGTCTCTAAATTTCGGGTCTGCACTTACAGACGGAATTTTGAGCAAATCCAATAATTCATTTAGGAAACGTTCTTTGTTCGTTTCAAGATAATTGGCTAAATTTTCCATATCGTTATTTTTGCCGCAAAATTAGATTTAAAAAACCTATTTTTCGACTAAACGTTGATATTTTTTGGAGTGACCAGTAGAGGGTGACAAGTGATTTGCTATTTTTTATTTACATATTTCTTTTTAGGAGCGAAAGGTTGGGGGCGTTGTCGTTACGGAAAGTCCCGCTATCCGTTCTTATTCGTGTAGCCAACGTTTTACGAAGCCAACGCTTCAGACACGAATACCACTCCTATCGGGGCTATTTGGGAAAGGTCTTTACTTCTTCGCACCAGCTTAAAAAAACACACCAGTCACTTGTCACCAGTCACTAAAAAAACCTAATCCACCGTAATAATAATACTTTGGCTATTTCCAGCCTCCGAACTCAAAAGTGTTTGATATTGTGTACGTCCGTCATCCACCAAAATAGCGGCAGTATTAGGCGACATCTCTCCAATATTCAAAGCCTTCAATTCAAAAACATTTTTGCCTTTTTTGAGTTTCAATTCTAAGACTTTACCCTCGACGGTTACCTCTTGGTTTTCGACCAAGACCTCATCATTAAAAATCACATCTACTAAGTCGCCATCCTCTTTGGCATTATCCCAAATTTTGATGGTCACCTTTCGACTATCTACATTAAAAGTTTCCTTCACACTATTTTGAGCAGTTGGTTTATCATTCATCACGATCTCACTATCAATACTCCCGATAGCCGCCACCGCATCAATATCTGCCCCTGCCGTCGGTCCCATATACCAACTGGACATCGCATCGATAAGTTTGATGTAATAAAATGCCTCATCTTTTTCGACCTTATCTGCAATATCAATCGCTGTTGTTCCTCCACCAATCTTGCCTAAATGTATCCAATCTTTCAAGTCTTTGGAGATAAAAACATGGGTGGGTTCGATTCCTGATCCTACTTCAAAAACATAAATATCAGGACCTTCCATATCAACAATAGAATTATTGGTAAACTCTAAAACGAGTTCTCCTCCCCTTCCTAAAGAAGTTGCTGAAAAATCTTCATCTTCCTTAAAATCGGGTTCATTGAGCGCATTGTTTTTGTCGCTGTGTTTTCCCTTAGAAGGTGGTTTCCCATTTTTCATCATCAACGCCTTATCCGCAAAAGACAAAACACCCAATGGCAGAACCACCTCATTGCCTCGACTATCGACATAAGTTTTCGTAGTTTGAGCCGAAGCACTAAATGTAAATAATAAAAAAATTGAAAAAGAAAAAAGTAGTGTCTTCATCCGTATTAATTTCACTTTACAAATTAGTTATTTGAAATAAAATTAGAGTCCGCAAAAATAAAAAGGTTTAGCGATTTTTAA
>JAHDBB010000519.1 GCA_020630635.1 Chitinophagales bacterium | reverse complement strand
GTGGACACGAAATGAACCACAAAAACCCAAAATAAAAGGTAACGACCACAACGACCTAGCCCCGATAGCAGTGGTATTCGTGTAGAAGCGTTGGCTTAGAAAAACGTTGGCGACACGAATAAGAACGAATAGCGGGACTCTGCAAAACGACAGCGCACCCAACCCTTCGCTCCTAAAAAAACTTTTACTTCATACTTCAGGATGAAGCCACGAACAGAACCGAAAAACCTTTACTTCATTCTTCAGGATGAAGCCACGAACCGCCCGTCAATAATCAAAGACTAACTATGCAAAAAAAAGTCAAACCTACACTATACATTGGATTAGGCAATGCAGGAAAAGCCATTGTTCATCAAACCATTGACCTGCTAAAAACCAGAAATCCACTTTTAACCAATATCATATCCGACCTCGTTATTACAGACGAAGGCGTTTGCGAGTCTATTATATCAGCCGAAAAATATTTGCAAATTCCATTTGAAAGTGATGTCAGTATCAAAGGCGTTTTTGCTAGGAACTACAACAAGTTTTTAGACAAAGAAGAAGCCTTGTATGAATTGATTCGCAAAAATATTTCAGACATCAATCAATACGATAAACGCCGTCCCTTGATTGAACAAGAATACGAAATAGGCGAACCACAAGTCGTCATTTATGCACCTCTAAATGATGCTGTCGCTTCCACGATTATCACCCCTTTATTGAAACAAATCCACAGCATCAAACAAGAGGTCAATTATTTGTATTCAGAAGTCACAGGCATCTTCTTTTTACCTGATTTATTTCACAGCAATAATGCCGAAAGTAGCAGTTATCGACTCATTAGCGACTACGACAGTGCAGAGATTATCGAGCCAATGTTGCGAGATGTTCATAGAGCCGATAGCCAAGAAATTCGCTATAAACCTATTGAGTCTGTTGGAAAAAAACCAGCCCTTTTTATCAAAGGAGAAGATGAACCACACAAGATTGACATAAAAGATATTACACAAGGCGCATTAGGCAACTGTTACTACTTGGCTCTTTTGGGAGGAATTGCCCGACAGCAACCCGACTACATTGAGCAAATGATTATTGACAATATGGATGGAACCTATACCGTTCGTTTTCATACCATTGATGGCAAAGAAAAAAATGTAACAGTTGATGACAAGTTTTGGTTAGACAGTCGAGGGGTTCCCGTTTATTCCAATATATCAGGACAAGATGCTCAACATATTGAAACGTGGGTGATGCTCATTGAAAAAGCGTGGGCAAAATGGCACAAAGGTTACGAACATATCGAAGGGGGGAACACTAAAAAAGACGATTTTGCGATAGCATTGACAGGTGAACATCGGGAGTATCTAGATTTATCAGAAACCGAAAAAGCGTCTGACTTTTTTGAAAAACTTTATGATCATTTTATCAAGCAAAAGCTGCCTGTTACTTTTAGCTCAAAAGCAGCGAAGGAGGAAGGAGATGATCCTGTCTTAGAAACCAATCACGCCTACATTTTAAAAGACCTAAGTTTCCAAAATAAAAAGGTCAACTTATACAATCCACATGGCGAAGACCACCTTTATAACTTGGATTGGTCTTATCTCAAAAGACATTTTACTGGAGTCACTTTCTTTGAGCTAGAACCCTTTGAAAAAGCCGTCAGTAAACGCTACAAAAAAGTTAGAGACATCGAATATTGTCGAACATTGGCCGCTGTCACAGAGTTAGATACGGAACTCAATAAGTCCGAATCCAAAGGCATTCATTTACTACAATATGCCTTTATTGTTGGAAATAAAAACAGTAAAAATGTCACTTTAGGAACCTTTGAAGAAATGCTCACAAGTTTGAGTGAGTTTTCATTGATGTTGATCATAGACGGATTTGCGACCAACAATTTGGGGATTCAATTAGGAGATGATGTGGAGGGTAAACGCAATCGCTATAGTTCGCTGGGTTTTAGTACGATCCTATATCCAGAAGGTAAATTTAATCAAGCCTTAAAGAATGTCGGAAAGTTAGACATTTTAGGAAGTTTACAAGACGACTTTAAAAACAAAAAGTATGGAGCCAATGCCGTAGCGGCTGATGTCAAACACTTTTTAAGCGATAAAAGATTTACGGCTTATACAGACCGATTGCGAAAAGAAGACGACGAAGGAAAAGACATCTTTGAAACCTTTGAGTACAGTGGCAATCGAGACCAAAATGTCAACTTAGACGAGTTTTTACAAAATCTCGAAAAACAAGGAGACGAATACGAAGCCCAAGTTTTCAATAAACAAATCGTTCCCAGAATTGAAACGAGAGAAAAGGCATTGAGCGCAAAATTGGCAAAGGATATCCACAATAAAATCTATGAAGATATAGATGCAAGCAGTAAAGGTATCAACTATGCCCATGCTTTTTCCAGCATGTTGATACGAGAAGGATGTCCCGCCATCGAAGGCAGCTTATTAGAAGACGAACAAGACCTCAAAAGTGTCGAATTTGATGTACTCAATTTTTATAAAAACCGTACACAACTTCCCCAACAAATTCAACAATCTTCTGATCTTGCCAAAACCATTCGAGCCAAAGACGACCAAATCAATAAGCTGACAAATCAAATGCAGCGTTTATTGGAAAAAGTTGAAATTGAAATCGAAAATGCCAAAGTAGGAGAGGAGGCTTCAACGGTAGATATCTCTAATCTCAAAACAGAATTGGAGGCAACAGACAAGGAGAAAAAGAAACTGGAAAAGGAGGTTCAAAAGCTCAAAAACCAATATGAAAAGGGCAAGATGCAAGTCGAAAAAATGAAGCAAAGCCTGCAAGATCCTGAATACCGAAAAAGCCTAAGAAGAGCTGATTTAGCCACCCAACAAGAAAAAATTGACCAACACCTCAACGAGATTCAACAAAATGAACAACAACGAAATGAACAATTAGCCTACATCGAAGAAATCAATGAACGAAAAGATAAATTACTAAAGCGTTTATTCATCTTTTTACCCTTGATGATTTTTGGAATCCCCGCCCTTATCATCCTAATTTTAGAATTATTTGAGCCAAGTATTATGCAAGGGGTGATGGATTTAGCCGAGACCAATCGAGTCACTTTATACAGTGAAGTACTCATCATTGGATTATTTATTTATGCTATTTGGGCATTTTTCCGTTATCGCAAAAAAATCAAAAAAGAGTTAGAAGATGCGGAATTTGCCCTCAAGGAATTTGATGTTAAAAAGGTGCATTTATTGACGGAGCATAGTAAACTACACAGCGAAAAATACCAACTACGTTTCGATCATTTACTTCATTCCAGTGCCTACAATGGCATCGAAAAAGTAATCGCTCAAACAGGTCAATATAAAAATGAGCTAGCAGGATTTAAAAAGCAAGTTATTGATGTTTATGGAGAAGCCGAAGAAGCGGTGGATGCTGTTCACTTTGAAAACAATCTTTTCCAAAGCAGTATTTTGACAATGGATGACTTAGAAAGTCGTAAGCAAACGCAAAATATGCAGCAGTTTTTGAGTGACAAAGAAGGTCGAAGTTTACCCAACTATTATCGTCAATATACCGAAACCCAGTCATTGAACCCTTTGGTACAAGACATCGAAACGCATCTAGGGGAAGTCTATCGTCCATTGAGCCAAAAATCAGTAAGCGACTTTATTTTTAGAGACGAATCCATTCAAGACAATGTAGCAACTTCCACTCGTTTCAAGCTATTGACCGATGCTTCCGAAGTCTATGTCAATCTCAAAGATTATGGGACAGGCGATCATACCGAAGAAATTGCCAGCTTGTATTTCGACAACTTTGAAGACTCCGATGCCGACGAAGTAGGACGTTTGATAACGGCTTCGGGTTTGATGCCACAAGGCAAAAATGATACGGGCGACAAAAATAGTATTTCGGTATTTCGTGCCAAAAAAGGTTTCCCTGCTTTTCAACTGACCATCATTGATGAATGCAGAGCGATTTTTGATACCATCACCAGTCCACGCAATGAAAATGGTGCAACTCCCGAACACTTTTTCATCAAGCAAAATTATGTGAAAGAAAGTCTTTTTCCAACGACCTTAACTTTGGGAACCAAGACCAATGAAGTACGTATTGCATTTACGATGGGTCGAGCATTGGGTCTTATTTCGGATGGGTCTAAATGCTACTGTTACAATCAAATCGACTTGGGTGATACTATTGAGGAATCCATCAAGTTTTTAAAGTCTTTACGAGGTGAAGAAGTCAAAGATGATTTGATTAAAGAGATTGATCACCACTTGGAAAATATCAAGATGCCCAATGAACAAAAAGCCTTGATTGATCGCATCAATGGTTTTATGAAAAGCTACGATTTAGATGCCGTAGATACCGCCATTTTAGAAAAACTGATGCGAAGTTTCGTCTAATTTTTCCAAAATAAAACTCCATTAATCGGATTGCTAGGTAATCATTGAAATAGCAATCCGATTTTTTACAGCTCACCTCATAATTAAAAAGCTTCACAGGCATCCATTTCTCAAACACATACGTTTTATTTAAATAAATGAGCCTAAAATTTCACTTTTATAAATAATTTAGTATTTTTATATCTTTAGGAGCGAAAGTTTAAATGCTTCGTCGTAACAGCAAGTCCCGCTATCCGTTCCTATTCGTGTCGCCAACGTTTTACGAAGCTTGCGCTTCAGACACGAATACCACTACTATCGGGGCTAGTTGGGGAAGGTCTCAACTTTTTCAAAATCTTATTTTTGAGTAAAAATTTATT
>JAHDBB010000518.1 GCA_020630635.1 Chitinophagales bacterium | reverse complement strand
ACTATCGACTATCGACTATCGACTATCGACTATCGACTATCGACTATCGACTAATCTACTATTTAACCTTAAACCGCATCCCCACATAAACCATTCGCCCAAAGATAGGACCCCAAACATTGGTTGCATTAAAAGTATCACTAAAAGGATTCTCCGCAGAAATGATAGGATTTTCCTGTCGGAAGTCAAACAAGTTATTTGCACCAACATAAAAATCCCATTTCTTCATAAAATAAGAAACCTGTGCTTGAGTGGTACTAAATATAGGACTTGTTTGAGACTCAATATTTTCATCCCCAATATATAGGTTTAAAAGTTGCTTGCCTATAATATGATTAGTGGCATCTATCTGCCATTTTTCGCTAGGCTGATAGCTGATACCAACCAGACCTCGATGACGAGCATTCAAAGGAATCCAGCGAGTCGTACCATCCGAAAAAGTGCTTTGAACATCCTCAAATTTATAAGCCAATCGCACATCTAAACGAGGAATTAACTCATAATCTAATTGTACTTGTAGTACATTGGAAAACGATTCTCCATCTAAGTTGTAAACGAGTATCTTACTAGCCTCCGTAAAGGGATCAATAATGGTTCTATTATCAAAAACAGTACGATAGAGGTCTAAAGAAAGAGTCATTTCTCTATCTAAAAGTGTGAGGTCTTGGATAAAGTTGATACCCATATTCCAAGCCGATTCAATTTGGTCATGGACTTCCTCCGCTACTTCAAATTCTCTAGCCGTTGCCAACAAACTCAAATTTTCTGCAATAACATTGGCTTTTCTAAATCCTCGCCCCGCTGAAAAACGGATCGTAGATTCTGGCGTAAAGCTATATTTTCCGTGCATTCTTGGACTAACTTGCAAGCCATAAAGATTGTGAGCATCTGCCCTTACACCAACCACAATTTTAAACTTATCAGAAGGACTGTAAGCATATTCTGTGAAAACGCCAGGCACCAGTTCTTGACGATTTGTTTCATCATGGTTGTAATCTTCTTCGTATTTATCTGATACAAAACTGGCTCCAATTCTAATGCCATGATCGGGATTTTTAATCATACTTTGGTAAATCAAATTGGCATAGAAAGAGTATTGCAGACCTGTATAGATTTTATTATCGTCTCTATTTTCAGCCCCATAAAAAGTCACTAATTCGTGATAGACATAATTCATTTGTAAGCCTAAACTTTTGCTGCTACATTTAGGAGAGAGCCATCCTATTTTACTGAAAAATTCTAAACGTTTATTGTCAATCAGAATCTGGTAAGGATTGCTAAAATGATGGGGAACTTGTCCGCCTTCTCTATCTTCAACAAGATATTTCACACCTACTTGCGCTCGTATTCGATCATTGGGAACGAACTTCCATCGGTTGATCATATTGAGTTGTTGTTTGTTGGGAAGGTCTAAAAAATAGTCGTCATTTTTGTCATGATGTGCGTCAAAGTAGTTCCCATGAAGCAATAAGGCAGTCGAAACTTTTTCATTGAAGCGGTGGGCAAGGTTGAGATTGGCTTCGGTTCTTCCTGCTTGATTGGCGTATAAGTTGAGGTAGAGCTTTTCAGCTTTTTCAGGCTTTTGTAATTCTACGTTGATTTGTCCAGCGATGGATTCGTAGCCATTGACGACTGAACCCGTTCCTTTGGTGATTTGAATGGACTCCATCCATGTTCCAGGTATATAGTCTAATCCAAATACGGAGGTCAATCCTCGCATTCCTGGCATATTCTCCACCAATAATTGGGTATAAATACCATTGAGTCCTAATATCCGAATTTCTTTGGCTCCTGTGACGGCATCCGTATAGTTGACATCAACGGTGGCATTCGTCTCAAAACTTTCGGATAGATTACAACAAGCCGCTTTTAGTAGTTCTTTAGAAGTGATTTGTTCGACTTTGATCGGGTTGAGAGAGGAAATAAAAGTCGCTTTGTTTTTGGCAGTAACGCTGATTTCGTCTAAGTATTTGCCTGTTTCTAATAGGATGGAAATATCATTTTGATCGGGTGTAACTGTTATCGTATCGTTGGTATAACCCACATAGCTGACGACCAGTTGTTGACTCTCTGGACTTCGTTCTATATCGAAGGTTCCATTGCCAATGGTAAAAGTACCAATGGTGGTATTAGCCCAATAGATATTGGCTCCGATGATATTTTGTTCTTTTCCCTCTTCGTTGAATTCATAGACTTTGCCTTTTAGAATATCTTGGGCGGAAAGGGGATGAATGAGAAGGATACTTAGTAAAAAACTACAAAGTATTTTGAGTTTGTTTTTATTTAAATACATGGTTTCTGTGTTTTTGTTGGGTGTATAATGACAGATGTTAAGTGACTGGTGACTTTTGGTTCTAATTACCCTTGACCAGTCACTTTTAAACTGGCACTAAGAAGTTGTGCCATAACCAACTAGACCCGATAGTAGTGGTATCACCAATGCGGTATTGGCAAAGGGGTTCGGGAAGCTTGGTGATAAGAACGGATAGCGGGAAGACCCGTTACGACGAAGCAACAGACCGTTCTCTCCTAAAAAAAAAGGAATAGGATTATAGGATTTTTTGAGATTAATAGGATTATTGCTTTATGTAAACTCCTAGTCTCAATCAAAAGGAATCCGTTTCTTTCTAATAGAGAAAAGCCATTACCAAGAAATAAAATTTGCTTAGTTGATTATATAATATAAGGGAGGATAGGGGAGGGTTAACACAGAAAACGTTGGAGTTCAATAATAATTTGTTTACCCGACTTGGGAGGTGGTAAGTCGAGGAATTGGGGATGCAGTTTGTGAGGTGTGTGAAGGGGGATTGCCCAAAGTGTAGGAGTCAGTTCCAATAAGGCGATGAATTCAAAGTCATTGTCAAGGTCAAAGTCTTGGGAAAAGAGAGTATTGTCATTGACAAGGTACTTGGAATCGTAATCACAGCAGTTTTTGAACTGGGAAATTTGTTCGGTTGAACAGCTTTTTTTTGCTTTGGAACAACAACTTGCTACTTCTTTAATGGATTTATCAACACATTTTTCGATGGCAAAAAGAGAAGCCTCCTGAATGTTTTTGGACAGACAGACATGGGTGTAAATGGTGATGCCTGTGGAGGCAAAAAGTACCCAAAAGGTCAAAAAATAGATAGCAATATGTTGGATTTTGTTCAACATGCCTTCCAAAGTTAAAGAATTTTTGGGAGAAAGGGAAGGTTTTTTACTAGTTTAATCCACCTCCAATTCCAAATACACTGGAAAATGATCACTATATCCTCCATACACCTTTCCACGAGAACTCATAAAACGACTTGGACGTTTGACCTTATACTTCTTATCATAAAACGTCAACCAATCTTCATTATAAATTTGTGCTTTACTCGGCATCGTATGAAGCCCTTTCTTATCTGTCAAAAGCTCGCCAGATACAATGATTTGATCTAAAGCATTCCAGCCATCATAATAATAAGAACCTTCTCCATTTTGCTGCCAGACCTGACTAAGATTGTACAATTGACCATCATCAAAACGACCAGTAGGTTTTTGAGCTTTGAGACCTTGCGTGATACTTTTATTGGTAGGTTCATCATTGAAGTCGCCCATAATGATAATTTTACTTTCAGGATCTTTGGCAAACAGCTTATCAATTTTATTGCGAACCATTTGAGCAGCCTTCATGCGTTTAGGTTCCGATATTTCTTTTCCTTCACGGCGAGAGGACCAGTGATTGACAAAAATGTGCAGTTCGTCTTGGGCTAATTTAGCTTTGGTATATAAAATTTCCCTTGTTTTATCATTCGTTAAGTTGACTGTAAAAAACTCAGAATCTAAGATTTTGACCGCATTTTTATCATACAATAAGCCCACATCAATACCTCTTTCATCAGGAGAATCTCGGTGGACAATGCCCATATTTTGACCATTGGGAATGAACTTCAATAAATCTTGTAAAACCTTTTTATTTTCGATTTCACACATTCCCAAAATACTGGGAGGAGTCTGTTCTTTGCCTAAAGACTTGATGACTTGTGAAAGGTTTTGCAGCTTACGTTCATAGCGATCTTGTGTCCAAACCAATTCACTTGTTGGCAAATATTGATTATCGTCGGTTTTGGGATCATCGATGGTATCAAAGAGATTTTCAACATTGTAAAAAGCAACTCGATAATTGTCAGCAATAGGAACTGTTTTTTTCGCAGTTGGTTTATTGGTTGAACAAGAAAGCCACATTAAAAAAAGAAATGTGATTTGTATTTTGATAGAAAAGCTAGTCATGGTAAATAATACGATTAAGGTCAAAATATTTAAAGGAATGCAATATACAACTAATAACCCTAGTTTGAGCGAAAAATTATCAAGTTTTCAGGAAATTTAAGATTTTCTTTTTTGTATTAGGAGAGAACGGTTATTACTCTTTCATCGCAGCGGGTCTCCCCGCTATCCACTCTTATAAATGCAGCCAAGTTTTATTAAGCCCACGCTTGCATTTATACCGTTACTATCGGGTCTATTTGGTGGAGGACACAGCCTTTGTTTAAATTCTAATATTAAATTTCTAAATTCAA
The DNA here is from genome assembly GCA_020630635.1 of Chitinophagales bacterium. Taxonomy (GTDB): domain Bacteria; phylum Bacteroidota; class Bacteroidia; order Chitinophagales; family UBA2359; genus JAHDBB01. The sequence continues at coordinate 221 of JAHDBB010000518.1, read as the reverse complement.
GTGAATTTTGGATTAGTTATTTTCTAAAAAATGACAATCAATCTATTATGTTTTTGGATGAGTACACAAATTGATTTTTGTTATAAAAATCAAAAAAATGACCTTAGTTAAGTTAGCTTTTTCCAGCTAAAAAGCCGTAAAGAAGTAACCTTGTTTGAGCCGTCAGGCGAGTTTGGTTACTTTAGGTTTTTTAGTGCAGCAAAAAGCGTTAAGGCTTAACG
>JAHDBB010000015.1:18606-28314 GCA_020630635.1 Chitinophagales bacterium | reverse complement strand
CTATCGGGGCTAGCTCGTTGCAGACAGAACGTTTAGACCTCTTTTCTTTAATGTCCATTGACCAAAATATGGGCTATTTCTTGATAAGCATCTATTTGTTGGGCTTTCAAAATAGTGGCAATTTTCTTTTCAAAAATTTTTAATTCTACTAAGGCTCTATTCATTTTTAATTGAAAGGCTTGTAGGTCAAATTCATAAATAGTGATGTTTTCCTTTTGATCTACTTCTTTGGTATCACATTGCAATAACTCGGTGAGATAAAGAGTATCTGCCTTTACTTTTCCAAACGTCCAAGGATGTCCAATCCATATTTGTTGCCAGTCTGGATTTTTGTCTTCTAATACGGATCGGTAACGTTGATAATCCAATAGTTCTCCACAGCATTGGGGATGGATGGTGTGTGTTTTGTCTTGGAGATTTTCGATGACTAGACCGCCAAATAAAGGTAAAATATTTTCGCTAGTTTGTGTCCATTCTTCTTTCCATAAAGCCATGATAAACTTTTCTAGGTCTTCCTCTTCAATATCGGATATATTTACCGATGAATAAGCGTATGGATCGAGTTTTTGGATATTTTTGATCCCATTTCGCTGTAAGACTTTTAGCACTTTTTCCTCGTAGTTATCGACAATGGCTTCTAAATCTCTTTCAAACTTCCAAAGGTCAAATTCCATAACGAAATAAATCTGGTATTCTTCTATTTTCATTTTGGGTATATTATCGTTTTATGAATGGCTCCGTTTGTAAAGCGTTCTGTCTATTCCCAAATAGCCCCGATAGGAGTGGTATTGCTGTGTTGTGTGTTGGCGTGGGTTGTGGCAAGGCAACAGCAGTAAGAACGGATAGCGGGACTTTCTATGACGACGAAGCGACAAACCCATTCGCTCCTAATCAAACAACTAAAAAAAGTTCGATTAAGTTTCGTATCTTTGAGTATCAATTTATTTAATCACTTTAAACCCTAAAACATGAAATTAAAAAACTATGTGCTTTTCTTTTGTTTGGTACTTTTTGCGAGTGCTTGTAACAAAGATCCTGAACTAGATCCAACCGGTAATATGTTGGTCGGAACTTGGCAGGCAACAGAGATTTATTGTGATGATGGTATCGGCCTTTTAGATGGAATAACCTATCAAACCTATAGCTTTGAAGGTAAAAATATTACCTCTAAAATCACCTTGAATGATGACCAGACTTTTACGAGTGAAGGAAGTTATATACAGGCTTTTACCCTCTATTTTTTTGGTGATCCAGAACCCATTGAATATGAGATTCCTCATAATGATTTTGCCATTAGTGGTACTTGGTCTAATACCGATTCTACGATGACTTTTCTCAATGATGGCTCTCCTATCAATGAACCTTCTGAAATATTGGAGATAACAGATACCAAGCTTCGATTAAAATACAGATCCAGTCTAACGGTCAGCGAAGGAGGCTCATCTGTGACGCAAAATAGTACTATTTTTTACACACTCGAAAAACAATAAAAGCTTCCTACTTGGTTTCATCTGACATGTTTGTGTTAAAGGCTGTTAATATATGAATTTAGAAAATTATTTTAGTTAATTTCAACCGTTCTAAAATTCTCTATGTCTTTATTTATGACAACCTATCTTTTAACCTTTAAAACATAGTAGATGAAACCAATTAGCCACTTTTCACGTTTACTTTTCCTATTAATCCCCCTTCTATATCTCAACACTTCTATGGCACAAAAATTAGAAATCAAACCACCTGTCGCCAAAAAAATTCCCAAAGAACTTACTAATCACAATGATACTCGTATTGACAATTACTATTGGCTCAATCAACGAGAAGATGAGGAAGTTCTGGAATATTTACGGGCAGAAAATGAGTATAAAGATGCAGCTTTGGAACATACCAAAGACTTACAGACTCAACTATATGATGAGATTGTAGGACGCATCAAAAAGGAAGATGAATCTGTTCCTTTCAAAAAAAATGGCTACTACTACTTGGTAAAATACGAGGAAGGCAATGAGTATCCAATCTATACTCGTAAAAAGGATAACTTGGAAGCTCCCGAAGAGGTTTTATTGGATGTCAATGTATTGGCAGAACCTTATGAGTTTTACAATGTATCTGGTAGACAAGTTAGTCCCGACAACAAGATTTTGGCATATGGAGAAGACACTTTGAGTCGCCGTCAATATACCATCCGTTTTAAAAATTTGGAAACGGGTAAAATGTATGAGGACAAAATCCCTAATACAACAGGCTGGATGGTCTGGGCAAACGATAATAAAACGGTTTTTTATACGAAAAAAGACGAGAGCTTACGGGCTTACAAAATCTTTAAACATGTCTTGGGAACGGATGCAGCCGATGACCAACTGGTTTATCATGAAGAGGATGCTACTTACAATGTCTATGTCAGTAAAAGTAAGTCTGAAAAATATCTAATCATTGGTTCTTATTCGACTTTGGCAACGGAAATGAGGGTACTCTCTGCTGATAATCCTAATGGTACTTTTGAAGTATTTCAAACTCGCCCCGAAGCAGGTGTCAAACATGAATACTGGATTTCACATTACGAGGACAAATGGTACATTCTCACTGATTGGGAAGCAGAAAATTCTCGCTTGATGGTGACGGATGAAACTAAAATGACGAAAGAAAATTGGGCGGAAGTGATTCCTCATCGAAAGGATGTTTTGCTAAAAGGTATGGATATTTTCAAAGACTATTTGGTCTTGTCTGAACGCATCAATGGTGTGAGAACCATACGAGTCATTCCTTGGGACAAAAGCCAAAAAGAACATTATATCGACTTTGGCGAAGACTCTTATGTCGCTTATACTTCTACCAATTTAGAATTTGATACAGATGTTTTACGCATTGGTTATACTTCTTTGACCACGCCCAATTCTACCTTTGATTACGATATGGGCAAGAAAGAAAAAACGCTGCTCAAACAAGAACCTGTTCTGGGAGATTTCAAATCAGAAAACTATGTGTCTGAACGCATTTATGCAAAGGCAAAAGATGGAACCAAAATTCCGATTTCATTGGTTTACAAAAAAGGCTTCCAAAAAGATGGCAAAGCTCCTTTATTGATCTATGGTTATGGTTCTTATGGTGCTTCGATGAATCCGACTTTTAGCTCTACTCGTTTGAGTTTATTGGACAGAGGCTTTTGTTTTGCGATTGCTCACATACGTGGTGGTCAAGAGATGGGAAGGCATTGGTATGAAAATGGGAAGATGCTTCATAAGAAAAATACCTTTACCGACTTTATTGATTGTTCGGAATATTTAATTGAACAAAAATATACCAACAAAGATCAACTTTTTGCATTAGGCGGAAGTGCCGGCGGTCTCTTGATGGGTGCGATCATCAATATGCGTCCCGACCTTTACAAAGGAGTCATCGCCAAAGTTCCTTTTGTAGATGTTGTTACCACGATGTTAGATGAATCTATTCCTTTGACGACTGGTGAGTATGATGAGTGGGGCAATCCCAATAACAAAGAATATTACGATTACATCAAGTCTTATTCTCCTTATGATAATGTAAAGGCACAAGATTATCCCCATTTATTGGTTACAACAGGTTTGCATGATTCACAGGTGCAATACTGGGAGCCTGCTAAGTGGGTGGCGAAGTTGCGAGAACTCAAAACCGATGACAATCTTTTGTTATTACAGACGGATATGGAAGTCGGTCATGGTGGAAAGTCTGGGCGTTTTGCTCGCTATGTAGATACAGCGAGAGAGTACGCTTTTTTATTGGACCTAGCCAATATTAAGGAATAGTTTTTATATCGGTAAGATACTTATTCCATATTAGGATTTATAAAAAATCTAATTTCAATCCACAAGTCTTCTTTGGCTTGTGGATTTTTTAATAACCTTATGATTCAAAAATGATTTCACCTATCCTTCAATATTATCAAAATCTCGAAAAAACCTTCGATCAAATCTCCCCTAAACGCCAAGCAAAACTCCAACAACTTAGCGAGTACATTTTATCCAAATACCAGTCTCAACAAACGCCCCAAATCATTGTTGTTTGCACCCACAATTCTCGAAGAAGTCATTTTGGGCAAATTGGATTAGCCGTGGCAGCAACTTATTATCAACTCCCCTATTTAGCGACTTATTCAGGAGGTACAGAAGCGACAGCCTTTAATCCAAGAGCCGTTGCTACTCTTCAACATTTGGGCTTTTCCATCGACACTCAAAATTCTTCTACTTCTAATCCGACTTATGCTGTTCGTTGGACGACTGACATGGAACCTTATCAAGCCTTCTCTAAACGCTATGATACTTCACCCAACCCAACCCAATCCTTTGCAGCCGTCATGGTGTGTTCAGAAGCGGATGAAGCCTGTCCAATTATAGAAGGATGTGATTTGCGTTTAGCCCTTCCTTATGATGATCCTAAAGCGTTTGATGATACCCTGCAAGAGGCTCAAAAATACTTGGAACGATATGAACAAATTGGACGAGAGATGTTGTTTGTCTTATGGTCTGTGAAAGAACGGCTTTAATGAGAAGTAGTGTCCTTGCCAAATAGCCCCGATAGTAGTGGTATTCGTGTAGAAGGCTTTAGCCCACAAGTCGAAAAGACTTGCGGTAGAGGGCAAGGCGACACGAATGAGAACGGATAGCGGGACTTTCCAAGACGACGACGCAAAATCCGTTCGCTCCCAAAAGTAAAAAACTAGGAGCTGAACTGCACTATGAACTATCGACTGATTAACGATGGACCTTTTAAAAGTCACCTGTCGCTATCACTTGTCACTCCTAAAAAAAGATGTATCTTTAACTATGCAAAAAAAGACAACTCATCCTTTTCAAGCCCATATTTTACCTTATTTGCTCTTGATAGTCAGTGTATTATTCATTTACTTTCCATCTTTTAACAACGACTATGGATTTAATGACAACTATATTTTCAATGAAATTACGGAAAAAGGATTGAGTGCAACGGGAGAGATTTTTACGAGTCCTTATCGCTATATCAAAAGCGAAAATCTTGGTTATGGTTATCGCCCTATTACCTCTCTTTCAGTCGCTACCGAAATATCTATTTTTGGCAAAAATCCAAGCGTGAGTCATGGAATCAATATCCTCTTGTATATTTTGGTTGTCTGTTTTTTGTATCATTTGGTTACTCGTTTTTTTCCCTCCATTAAAGCCCGTTATTGGCTATTAGCGATCCTATTTTTTGTGGCTTTATCCATTCATACAGATGTAGTTTGCAATATAAAATCTAGAGACGAATTGCTTTGTTGTTTTTTTATATTGTGTTGTCTTTGGGCAAGTTATCGCTACCTCAATAAACAACAATTCTTTTATATTTTGTTGGTCTTTTTCTTTTCAATTCTAGCCGCTTGGAGCAAGCCTACTAACATATTCTACATATTGATTTTAACGCCTATTCTGTTCTTCTATCAACGAAAGTCCATTGTTCAAAATATGCTTTTGATAGGTAGTTTTATAATAGGAGGAATTGCGGCTAGAGTGATTAGTTTTCAATTGGTAGAATTGGGAAGAAGTCCTCGACCTTTTATACAATTTCCATTTGAATCAAGCACCATTTTAGAACGCATTCCTACCGCTATTTATTCGATAGGCAAATATTTAGAACTGGTCTTTTTTCCTTTTCAACTTTCCTTTTATTATGGTTACAATCAAGTACCCATCACTTGGTCAGACAGTATGAGTAGTCCGTTTTTTTACATCGGTCTTTTAGCAGCTTTTCTCTTTCCCATTTTAGCTTTTTTTCTTTACAAAAAAAATAAAATGATGAGTTTGGGACTCGTTATTTTGTGGTTGGGTTGTTTATTTCTTTCCAATCTATTAAAGCCAGGACCAGGATTGATTGCCGAAAGATTTTTTTTAGCTCCTAGCATTGGAGTTATATTTTTACTAGGTGGACTATTTAAAGAACTAGAGCAATTCTATAACCTAAAAAAACAGTCTCTTGTTTGGGGATTATCTTTTTTGATTGGAGGGAATTTTCTTTATCAAGCGATCAAAAGCTACCAACGCAATTTTGACTGGAAAGATAATATCACACTCTTTCAAAGTGACATCGGACATCTCCAAAATTCGGCAAAAGCCAACTTATTATTAGCGGATGAAATGATGTATGAAAATCGTCAAACCAACACTCAAAAATATTCTTTTAACAAAGTGGCTTCTCACTATAAACGCAGCATTGAGGTTTATCCTGATTATGATGTTGCCTGGATCAACTATGCTTTTGCTTGCCTATATTTTAAGCAACCTCAACAAGCCAAAGGTCCATTGGATAAAGCCTTAGCCATCGAACGCTCTACTGCCAATCTCACCAACTTAGCCACTTATTTTCAGCAAATGCAACAACCTCAAAAAGAAAAGGCAGCTTGGATAGAGATCATTGACAAAAACGAAAATGATGCTCCTACTTTATATGCTTACACCCAACTTCACAATCTACTCTTAAAGCAACAAGATTATACGCTCGCTCAACAGTATGCCCAAAGGTCTATCAAAATCTTTCCCAATGAGTCGAGTGTTTATGACCATATGGCAAAGTGTTGTTATGCTTTGGAACAATATGAGGAAGGTATGAAAAACTGGAAAAAAGCCTATCAGGTTAACCCTCAAAGTAAGGTGATGCTTTACAAGTTGTACAAAGCCTACGAATCTCTCCAACAATTAGATTCTGCCCAATATTATCAGAAATTGCACAATCAACATCGTAAGTAATCAATTCCATAAGTCTGTTCAGTTCGTGTTTTATTATTTGGAGCGAAAGAAGTTTATAATGGTGAATTATAAATTGTTAATTATTAATTGCTGTTCAGTTTGTGATTTTTCTTTTTAGGAGCGAAAGGTTGGGAGCTTCGTCGTAACGGCAAGTCCCGCTATCCGTTCTCATTCGTGTTGCCAACGTTTTACGAAGCCAACGCTTCTACACGAATACCACTTCTATCGGGGCTATGCTGGAATGGACAGAACGCTTCATAAACTGAACAATTTTACAAATTAAAAGAAGTTTTCGCTTCAGACATAAGAACCGATGCAATCTGCTCCTACAAGATTTGTGTATTAGTCTTTTAAAAGTGTATATCAACAATCCCCCACTCTTTCGCTTAAAAAAATTTATCCTTACCTGTTTACCTTTTGGTTAAAAATGAGATAAATAGGCGGGGATGTTTGTCTGTTATCTTTCAGCTTATTGGGAGAAGTAGCAACCATTCCAACTAGCCCCGATAGGAGTGGTATGCATGTACAAGCGTTGGCTTTACAAAAAGTTGGCTGCCTGCATAAGAACGGATAGCGGGACTTGCCATTGCGATGAAAGAGGAACCTTTCGCTCCTAAAAAAGAGAAATATTCAAAAAATCAAATATCATTTTATCCTTAGAAATGACTAGAAATCCCGTTTTACCAAACAATATAAACCTTATAAATATATACATATTTAATATCTCTTACAACGTATAAAAAATCATCAAAAAGACTATTTTTTAATCTTTCTAAAGTAACATTTCCAAAATATAGATGATCCAATATCACGATATTTATTGATACAAAAGAGGTAAATAGGTATTTTTTTAACAAGAAAACAAGCAATACATAAAGAAAAAGCATATTAAATTACGTTTTTAAGTTAAAAAAATATAACTTAGAATTAATATTTTTAAATTAAACCCCATCAATATAAAGATAAAAAAACATACGAAAAATAAAAGGCAAAATAAAATACCAAAACGCTCCAATCAGTCAAATAAAATACACAATAAATCTATTTACTAAATTTTTAAAAATATGAAAAAACACATTTTATTCTTATTCTTATTATTGGGAAGTATTTCTTTTTGTTGTACTGCCCAAAATGTTACGCTTAGTTCTTCAAGTGATGGATTCGATGTCTATCAAACAATCTCTTTGGAAAAATATCAAAGCCTTTTGGATGAAAATATAGAACCTTCTCCTACCTTGCGTTATTTTCTTATTCAAGAAATAACCAAAGATCCTGCAATTTATTCGATTGATCGAACTGTTGAGAATAAAAAATCAACTTTCTTTATTCAGACTCAAAGAGGTCTTACAGCTCAAGAAGTAGATGACAAAATTGTTGCTGCTGTTAGTCAAGCCAATCAAACGCTTGTTGGTTATCTTCATAATGAAGGCTATACAGCTTCCGAACTCTCCAATTTTATCAAATCTAATTTAATCATCTACTAAACTAAAAGTTAGCTAACAGTCTGTTTTTACTGATTCAACTTTCAATTGGTGAGTTAGGTTTAGAATAGATATGCTAACACAAAATCAATCAATCATGAAGAAAACTATATTGTTATTACCCCTTATATTCTCCTTTGCTTTGCTATTAGATAGCCACTTCAATGAGGCTTTTGCACAGGGAGCTACTTGTGCAGAGGCTACTCAACTTTGTGATGATCCTGCTTGTGGTTCATTTGATATTGGTAGCGGACAAGGGAATGACCCCATTGCAGGGGAAAGTTCTTCTTGTGTCGGCAGCGACCCCAATGCAACTTGGTTTTTTTTAATTGATGACCAAGGTGGTGGCGGTACAATTAATATTACTAACACTCCTGCTTGTGATACGGATTTCGTGGCTTGGGGACCTTTCGATTCTCCTGCTGATGCATTGGCAGCTTGTGCCGGTGGTATCTCTCCTGCTAATGAAGTAGGGTGTGATTTTACTACAGCTCCTGGCGGCAGTATCAATATGCCTGATACTTCTCAAGTAGGAGATGTTTACTTAATGGTCATTACCAATTTCGATGATGACCCTGGCATTACAGTAAATGTTAGTGCTCCTCCTTTAGAATGCTGCCCTGTTGGGACAGGTTCTAAAGCAGATGTAGAAATCTGTTCGGGTGGTACTGCTACTTCAGCTATTACTGAATTTGAAGGAAGTCCTGGCGAGATTTCAGGAGCTTCTCAGTTTCTTACAGACTTGGGAACTTCTACTAGTCCCACCGCTGCGATGGCTCCTGTGGCGGCTGACTTTATCAACAATACTTGTGCACCTATTACTTTGACTCTTTATCACCTTTTTGAATGTGATGCTGACTGTAATGGTGTGGGAGATGGTCCTACTGTGGCAGGTAGTTTTGATGTAATTATCTATCCTGATGCTACTGCTTTTACAGCGACTGAAACACCTGGTGGTTGTGGAACCGCTGCTAGTGTCACTATTACGTCGGTTGATGGATCTACTTGTTTTACAATGATGGGGGCGGTGCCTCCTGCAGGTACTTGTCCTGCTACGAATGGTATGGCTCCATTAAATTATAGCTATGATCCAGGATTCCCTGCTGCTTGTAATATGGTATATTCAGGTACTGTTGCTGCTGACTGTCCTCCTACAGGTTGTATAGATTGTCCAGATATAGCACCTGCTATTACAGCACAAACAATCTGTTCGGGTAATGATCCTGACTTTGCGACAGCAGAAACAGAAGTCAATGCAACGGGTAATAATCAAGGAGCTTATACTTATTTTACTGATGCTGGTTTTGCCACTCCTTATGCTGGTCCTCTGACCAATAATACTTGTGCGCCTATAATGGTAACGATCTATGGACGCTTACAATGTGCGGATGCTGCTGCCGCTGGAACGGCTGATGAGTTTGATGACTTTAGCTTTATGGTAACCGTTTATCCTGCTCAACCAACTGCTTCTGTAACCACCAATGTAATGAATGCTTGTTCGG
>JAHDBB010000015.1:0-18506 GCA_020630635.1 Chitinophagales bacterium | reverse complement strand
GCTATCAACTGTTATACAGATTTAATGATTAATGAAAATGTCAATGTCTATCCTGATGCCAATAACTTTACAGTCATGGAAACACCAGGTGGATGTGGATTTGCAGCAGAAGTTTCCATACTAGCAGAAGATGGAATAACTGTATGTTTTTCTGATGTAGGTAATGTTCCTACTTCTCCTGTTTGTGGTTCTTCAGCAGATATACAAGACTTAAACTATACTTTTGATCCTAGCTTTCCTGCTGCTTGTAATGCGACGTTTAATGGCACTATTCCAGCAGCTTGTGCCTCTTTTTGTATTACAGACCCTTGTGGTTGTAATGATGATCAACTAGACAATGTGTCAGGATCAGGAGATGGAAGTTTTAGCGAAACCGTAGAAATAACAGGTCTCGTTGCTGGTGAAACGTGGACCGTTACTGCTATAAGTTCTGCCTCTCCAGGTACTGCACCTTCAGGTATAAATGCAGGAGATTTATTGAATGATGATGGTGGTGGAGCTTATAGTATATCATTCAGCCATTTTGATGGTGCAGGATATACCATCATGGTTGAGGGACCAGGCGCACAAGGCGCAATGGGTAATGCAACGTTTACGCTTACCAATACTTGTATTTATCCTGCCATAACTACTCCCTTTTTAGCGGATGTGGAATATTGTGTGGATGAAACCGCTGTCACTTTACCAAGCACAGGAAATGATACAGGAGGAAATAGTGGGGGGTATACTTATACTATTGATGGTGCCAATGTCTCTAGTATTGATCCACCTAGTTTAGGACCTGGAAGCTATATGTTGAATGTAACATTTGATGGTGATTTTATCAATGACGATGTTAATGATGGTCCACTTGATCCTGCTTATCCTGGTTGTCTTTCAACTGTAGATGTACCATTTGAGGTATTTGCTTTACCTGATCCAAGCTTTACTTGTCCCACAACAGATGTTCCACAATGTGATGGAGTTGTTGCTTTGAGTCCCGTTGATAATACAGGGACTTGGTCAGGAACGGCTGCCAATTTTGTCAATGGTAACAATGAATTTGATCCTCTACTTGGAGCAGGGGCTCCATTGAATGTTGATTTGACTTTAATTTATTCAATTACGGATGGTAATGGTTGTTCTAATAGCGAAACTTGTATCATTAGGGTTGTCAACAATTGTGCTGCTGATGGAGGAAGATTTGATGATGAATAAGAAAATTTAGTTTTAGTTTCTTCATATATAAGCCCCTTTTCGCAATTTGTGAAAGGGGCTTTTTTCATCTCATTTATTAAGTTAGATAGTTTGTTTTCTTTAGAGTATTTTTCAAAGGTGTTCTGTCCTTTCAAAAATAGCCCCGATAGTAGTGGTATCGACAATGTGTGGTGGCTAAAGGGTTCGGGTAGCTTGGCGATAAGAACGAATAGCGGGACTTGCTAATGCGACGAAGCAACATACCTTTCGCTCCAAATAAGTATAAAAATATTATCCCTTTGTTATTTCCTTATTCACTTAGATAGTTTATCTTTACGTTCTCACGTAGTCTTTCTATCCTATGCAGTCAGAATTCAAAATAGCTTATTATTTGCCCAGTAAAACCGTAACAAATGAGGACTTGGTAAGAGAATTTGGAGGATGGACTGCAAAAGAAATTGAGAAAAATACAGGTATTTGTCAGCGGCATTGTGCGGCTGATAGAGAGATTGCATCGGATTGTGCGGTCAAGGCAGCTCAACAACTTTTTCAAAAATATGATACAGATAAAAGCTCCATTGATTTTCTCATTTTTGTTACTCAAAGTCAAGATTATTCTGCTCCTACAACTGCTTGCTTGATCCAAAATCGTTTGGGCTTGTCTTCTCATATTGGAGCCTTTGATATAAATTTGGGTTGTACTGGTTTTATGTATGCACTTAGTGTGGTAAAAGGCTTGTTGGCAACCAATACTTTCAAAAATATTTTGATCTTAACCTCTGAAACCCTGACCAAATATATTCATCCTAAAGACAAAAGTGCCAAAGCTATTTTTGGAGATGCGGGAGCTGCTATATTGGTGTCTAATAAATGTACTATTGGAAATTTTGAGTATGGCACTGATGGATCTGGTGGTGAAATGATGATAAGACAAAATGGGGCGTTTCGTTTTCCTTTTACCCAAGTTAGAGGCTTAGACTATGAGGATCAATATGGTAATACTCTTAATGATGATTACTTTAAAATGAAAGGAACCAATGTTTTCTTATTTACTCTAAAAACGGTTCCCTCCTTAATTCAAAACATTTTAAATAAAAATAACCAAAGCCTACAAGACATTGACTTGTTTATTTTTCATCAAGCCAATGGATTTTTGTTAGAACATTTGAGAAAAAAAATTGGGATTCCCCCAGAAAAGTTTTTTGTCTATCTCAAAAATGTAGGCAATACGGTCTCCTCCACTATTCCGATTGCTTTAAAAGAAGCGATGCGCCAACAAAAAATAAAAAAAGGTTCAAAAGTTTTATTGGCAGCCTTTGGCGTTGGACTGTCTTGGGGAGGAACCATCATCGAAATTTAATAGACAATATGAATATACAAATTAACGATTTAATTGCTAAATTAGAAGCAGAGTTTGATGATATTGAAAAAGGTACATTGACCGCTCAAACTAGTTTCAAAGACTTAGACGAATGGAGTTCTATGCAAGCGCTCATTGTGATTGCTTTGGTGGATGAACATTATGATGTTGCGCTTACAGGGGATGACTTGATGGAATGTGAAAATATACAGGATATTTATGACAAAATAAAAGAACGCTAATTGGCTTTTGTTTCCATACCTTCTGTTGCCTTAAAAGGTGTTGCTGCTTGTGTTCCCCTACAACAAGAAAGCAATGCATCCTATGAATATTTGTCAGAAAAAGAACGACAAAAATTGATCAAGACAACAGGGGTTGCATTTAGACGAATTGCCCAACAATCAACAACGGCTTCGGATTTATCTTTTGAGGCTACTCAAACACTTTTGGAAAAACTTGATTGGCAACGTGAGGAGGTGGATGTGCTAATCAATGTGACACAAACGCCCGATTATTTGATTCCCAATACGGCGATCATTTTGCAAAATCGCTTAGGTTTATCCAATCAATGTTTGGCTTTTGATATTAACTTGGGCTGTTCGGGTTATGTTTACGGTCTTCAAGTATTGGCTAAAATGTTGGATGGTCAACACTTAAAAAAGGGCTTGTTGTTGGCTGGTGATAAGTCAAGTCATTCGGTCAATCCAAAAGACAAAAGTACGTATCCGCTTTTTGGGGATGCAGGTTCTGCAACAGCTTTGGAGTTTGATATAAACGCAGCACCTATGCATTTTCAATTAAATAGCGATGGATCAGGTTACGAGGCGATTATTGTGAGGGCAGGTGGTTTGCGTGTTCCAATGTCCAAAGAACAATTGGAGGTCAAAGAGATTTCGGAGAGAATCGCTAGAGCCAACAATGAATTAGAACTCAATGGACTGGACGTTTTTTCATTTGCCACAACCAAAGTTCCCAAACAGATTCGACAGCTTTTAAATGAGACACAACAAACCATTGAAGACATGGACTTTTTTGTTTTTCATCAAGCCAACAAACTGATGAATGAATTGATAAGGAAGAAAATCAAAGCAGATGCTGATAAGACGCTTTATTCTTTACAGAATTTTGGCAATACCTCTTCGGCAAGTATTCCGCTTACGATGGTGGTGCATTTACAGGAGGCTTTTCTACAAAAACAGCGTTTGTTATTGTCGGGTTTTGGCGTAGGTTTAAGTTGGGCTTCGGCTATTGTTGAGACGCAAAAGGTGGTTTGTCCACCTTTGGTTGAATGGGGATGATTTAATAGTCGATGGTCCATAAGTGTGGTTCAGTTCGTAATTTCTTTTTAGGAGCGAAGGGTTGAGTGCTTCGTCGTTTTAGAAAGTCCCGCTATCCGTTCTTATCGCTGTTGCCAGGCTCTACCGCAAGTCTTTTTGACTTGTGGTGCAAAGCCAAACAGCGATACCACTACTATCGGGGCTAGGTCGTTAAGGTAGGAACTTTTGATTTCCAGAAGAGGTGACGAAGGGACGATATGTGACGTAAGGGGACGCAATCTTAATTTTATTCGATTAGTCTTTCGCATCAAGAAAAATGTCCCGTCGTCCCAAAAACCACGAACCGAACCAAAAACGTCCCATCGTCCCAAAACCAAGAAATGAACCGAAAACGTCCCCAAACCAAGAAAGAAACCATCACTATGACCCAAGCATTTTCCTTAAAAGACAAAACCATTTTAATAACAGGAGCCTCCAATGGGATTGGAAAAGCCATCGCTCAATTAGCCGCCAACTTTCAAGCGAATTTGATTTTGACAGGACGAAATGAAGAACGACTAAAAGCCGTAAAAGAAGGTTTGACAGGAGATCACCAAATGATACGAGCAGATTTAACACAACCCGAAGAATTAGAAAAACTAGTCAATGAGATTGAACAATTAGATGGAATCGTACACAGCGCAGGCATCGTCAAACCACTCCCCATACAATTTTTGAAAAAAAATAAAATAGATGAAGTCGCCAACATTAACTTTTATGTGCCAGTAGAAATCAATCGTTTATTATTCAAACAAAAAAAAATCAATAAGAATGCTTCGATAGTTTTTATATCATCTATTTCAAGTCATCATCCATTCAAAGGTGGAGCTGTTTATACCAGTTTCAAAGCAGCCTTAGAGACTTATAGTAAAAGTGTTGCATTGGAGATGGCACACAAAGGCATTCGTTCCAACTGTATCAAAGCTGGATTGGTCGAAACCCACATTATGGAAGTAACCGCCCAAGCAGCCAGTACAGAAAGTTTAGAAAATCATCGCAAACAATATCCTTTGGGATTCGGAAAACCCGAAGATGTCGCCAATGCAGTGGTCTTTTTATTATCGGATGCATCTCAATGGATGACAGGAACCAATTTGGTATTAGATGGAGGATTGACGATTAGTAAACAATGAAGGAACCCACTTACAAATATGATTATGCTGTCGTTGTACCCGTCTTTGAAAATGATGCGCTATTGTTGGAGTTAGCCAATTTACTCAAAGAAACTTTTCAAAAACTCCATAAAAGTTACCAATTGATTTTGGTCGATGACAGCAAAACCCATCGTTCTTGGAAGTTTGTACAACAAGTTTACCAACAACAAACAGACATCGTTACGGCTATTCGCTTAAATCGAAACTATGGTCAACACAATGCAACTTTATGTGGTTTTCAATTTGTGGATGCATCTTGGGTCATTACGATAGACGATGACTTAGAGATTTTGCCAGACCAAATTCCTGTTTTAATCGAAAGACAAAAGGAGACACAAGCAGATGTTGTCAGTGGGGCTTTTCAACGAAAAAAAAGAAGTTGGTTGTTGAATCAACTCAATAAGTTATTTGTCAATTCGGGAGAAAAAATCAAGAAAGAAAGGTCAACTAAATCTTCTTTTCGATTGATTAGAAAAAAGTTTGCAGATCGCTTGCTGGATTTTCCACATCATTTTATTTTTATTGATAGAGTTTTAATGTGGTACACCCAAGCGATTGAATATGTGGAAGTAGAACATCAAGCTTCTAAAAAATCATTGAGTGGTTATGAACGACAAGGAATCATCAGTTTACTTTCTAATATCCTGTTTTTCTTTTCGTCTATTCCCATAAAAGCGATGACCTATTTTTCATTTATATTGTCTCTGCTGACTTTTAGTTTTGGGATTTTTAGGCTGTATAAAAAAGTGTATTTCAATGTTCCTTTGGGATATACTTCTATTATTGTCGCCATTCTATTTTCGACTAGTATTATCCTGTTTGCATTGGGAATCATCGGCGAATATTTGAGACGCATTTATGCCATACTCAACCATCAGCCCGCTTTTGAGATAAAAGAGGTTTTATCATGATTTATGAAAACTATGACTTGCGCTTCATCCGTTTGCAAAGGGAACATTTAGAGTTGGTTCGCTATTGGCGCAATCATCCGTCGATTACCCAATTTATGGAAAATAATGAACCCATTACGTATGAAGCACAGCTCCAATGGTTTCAAAAAGTCAATACCAATGAAAACTTGTTCTTTATCGCAGAATACGACAATCAAACCATTGGTCTTATCAGTGGCAAAGGATTTAATCAACAAAAAACAGTCGGTGAAGGAGGCATTTTTATTTGGGAACAACGACTTTTAAATACCTTAGTTCCCGTCAAATTATCAATGGCATTGATTGAATTATCCTTTATCTATTGTCGCTTTGAACATGCCTATGCCCACATTTTAAAAACCAATAAACGAGCCATTCAATTTAACAAAATGTTGGGCTATCAACTAGAACCTAATCAAGAAAAAAACTTTAACCAACTCTATAAATTAACCAAAGAAAACTATCTCAAAAAAAGAAAAATATTGATTCGAGGACTCAACGATTTATCCAATGATCCAAAGCTGATTTTTTCAAAAGAGGAAAAGGATGAATATATGCCTTATTTTCTAAAGCATTTTATCAGATCAACCAGTCCTCCCAATTTTCCCAAACTAATTATACAAGAAAATGCGTGAACATGTTGTACCAAATATGGACCCCAAAGCTCGGCGAGAATATAAGCTCTTACAGTTTTTCGACCATTTTCTTGGAAGAGAAAAAACCGATAAACTGTTTGGTAAAAAGCGTGAACAAACAAGGGTTAAAATTCTAAAGTCTTTAATCAGTCAGGGCAAAGGAAAAGTAGTACCTGTAGATAGAATCAAATATCAAGGCAAGGAACATTTTTATGAGAACTATGTCAAGCCTCGTAAACCTGTTATCTTGGAAGGGGCTGCCAAAGACTGGGCTTGTTGCCAAAACTGGTCGCTGGAATATATCAAGGAATTGTATGGAAATGACGAGATTGTTTTGTTAGAAGATAAGGTCGCTGATGAAGAAGTAAAAACGCTTCGAGATGTCATTGATAATATCAGAAGTGGTGGTAGCAAATACTATCGGTTTTATCCCTTATTCAATCGACATCCTGAAAGACTTGTAGATTTTGATATAAAATGGCTGCGTACGCAACGACAAAAGTTTTCATTTGGGGAATCTATCCAAGCGTTTATTGGTGGAGAAGGAACGATCACCCACTTACACAATGCTTTTCCACCCAATCTTTTTGTACAGGTCTATGGTGAAAAACTTTGGTATCTATACGATGACTATTATACGCCTATCGTTGATCCATTGCCAGCCCAAAATATCTATCGCCATGCACCTTATGTTGAGGATAAACCTTTTGATCCTTTTGCCAAAAAGAACCCTAAATTTCCTCAATTCAAGTACATTCATGGATATGAGGCGCATCTCAAAACGGGTGATATTTTGTGGAATCCGCCTTATGTCTGGCATACGGTCAAAAATCTAACGGATTCTATCGGTGTGGGTTATCGTTGGATCAATCCATTTTATTGTTATGCAACGGCTCCTTTTTATGCGACCTTAGACTTGATGGCTTATAATCCACCTATTTGGAAATCTATCAAGTTTTATAAAGAAGATTTCAACTTATTACAATTAGCGGAGACGGGACAGTTGGAAGATTATCTAAAAAATAAGGAACAGGAAAAAGTGTTGAAGGAGGGGTAAATAGATTAGGGACGAGGGGACGTTTGCGGTTCAGTTCGTGCTTGGGGACGACGGGACGTTTTGGTTTTTTTCGTAATTTTTAGGAAGACAGGACGTTTCGGTTCTTTTAGCGATGAGTTTTCGATTAATGAAGAATCAATCGTCCCCTCGTCCCAACATGTAAAAAATGAACAGTCCGTCCCTTTACGTCACTTCTTCCAGTTACTATGGGTTCTGTCCATTACCCAATAGCCCCGATAGTAGTGGTATGAATGCACAAGCGTTGGCTACCTAAAACTTGGCTGCATTCATAAGAACGGATAGCGGGACTTTACGTAACGACAAAGCACCCAACCTTTCGCTCCTAAAAATGTAAAGCAAATTTGCTCAAACTAAAATTGTCTCACAATAAATTTTTCATTATGAATGATAGCGGCATCAATTCCTTTACTCGATTTAAATATGATCTGTGGCAATTGTTTGACCATAAAATTGGTAGAGACAAAGCCTTCAAATGGTTTTTGAAACCTCGTAAAAAATTGGAACAACGTCTGGTCAAAGAAATTCAAAGACGGGATGTTGGCAAGAACTTGGGCATTCGAGAAGTGACGTATGAGAGCAAGGAACAAGTAGGGCAATTGATTAAAGACAATAAACCTTTTGTACTTCGACAATTGGCGAAAGATTGGGATTGTGTCAAAAAATGGTCGCCCGAATATTTAAAAAAATTGCACGGAGATGATGAAATTGTTTTTGTCGATAACTCTGATAGAAAAAATAATAAATTCGAGATTACGCACTTGCGAGACATCATTGATAATATGAATAATGGTGGTGCAAAGTATTATCGTTTTTATCCGCTTTTGAGAAAACATCCCGAACATCTCAAAGATTTTGACTACCAATGGTTGAGAGGAAATTCGGATAGAGGCGTGTCTAAAGTAGAAGTCTTTCATACATTCATTGGTGGCGACCAAACCGAAACGGACATCCATTGTGGCTTTAGCAGTAACTTTTTCACACAAGCTTACGGACAAAAAAGATGGGTCTTAGTTGGACAAGAATTTACGCCCATTGTCGATCCATTTCCCGGCATTCGATTGACTCGAAGTGGCAACGGATATGCAGGCAAACCTTTTAGTTTTTTCAATCCAGATTATGAAACCTATCCAGGTTATAAACATGTAGATTATTACGATGTTACCTTAGATGCAGGCGATGTTTTGTATGTGCCGCCATTTATGTACCACAACGTCATCAACCTTTCACCGAGTATTGGAGTCGCTTATCGTTGGATTGCTTACAGTACGGCATTTAAAGCCTCTCCCCTATTTTTTACGATGGATATGACGATGCTGAATCCGACTATTTGGAAATGTTTTAAGATGCATTCAGAGGATACCAATATGGTTCACCTAATGGATATGGGCTTGATTGATGATTACATTCAAAAGCACAATTCCAAAGAAATCGACCCTATTTATGAATAGCTCAATTAGCAAATGGACCCGATTCAAATACAATTGTTGGCAGGTTTTCGATCATAAAATTGGACGAGATAAAGCCTTCAAATATTTTTATCATCCTCGCAAAAAGTTGGAAGCCCAGATTTTAAAAGAAGTATCGAAAAGAGGTAAAGGGAAGCGACTGGAACCCGATAGAATTACCAATTATGATGCGGATTTTATCTTGGAAGAATATGTCAAAAAAGCCAAGCCTGTCATTATTGAGCAAGTCGCCAAAGATTGGAAATGCGCCAAAAATTGGTCTTTATCTTACTTCAAAGAATTGCATGGCAAGGATGAAATTTTGTTGATTGACAATGCAGATCGTAGAAACAACAAGTATGAACGCTTGACGTTGGCAGATGTCATCGACAATATAAATGCAGGTGGTTCTAAATACTATCGTTTTTATCCACTTTTGCGAAGACATCCCGAACATCTCAAAGATTTTGATTATCAATGGCTGCGTTTAGCCAGCAATCCTTCGACCAAATTTGAGGTTTTTCAAGTGTTTATTGGTGGGACGGATACCGAGTCAGATTTGCATAGCAATTTTGGCAGCAACTTTTTTACCCAAGCCTATGGAGAAAAGCACTGGTTTATGTACGACCTTTCTTACACGCCCGTCATTGATCCATTTCCTGGTAAAAATCTATATCGAAGCGGCAACGGTTATTTAGGCGAACCTTTCAATTGCTATGAACCCGATTTTGAAAATTATCCTGCCTTCCAACACATTGACTATTACGATTTTATTTTGAAACCTGGCGATGTTTTATACATTCCGCCCTTTATGTGGCACGCTGTCAAGAACCTAACGCCGAGTATTGGAGTCGCTTATCGTTGGCTCTCTTATCCGACTTCCTTAAAAAGTTCCTCGCTTTTTTTCCTATTAGATTTGTCCAACACCAACCCTACTGTATGGCAATCAATGGCAAAACACAAGGAAGATACCAACTTGGTGCATTTAGCCGATTTGGGATTATTGGATGAATATATTAAGGAGCATCAACAAAAAGAAACAACTCAAAATACTAACAAGGATTAATTTTTTTAGGAGAGAACGGTTAATCTTTCATCGCAACATTTAGGCCTGCTATCCGTTCTCATTCGTGTTGCCTTGTTTTAGGCAGCCAACGCTTCTACACGAATACCACTACTATCAGGTCTAGTTGGCAAGGTCTCAACTTCTACCAAAAAACAAGGTACTTCCCTAACTCAAATTCAAATGCTTATGAATGGGCAAATAAAACCACCAAGCCAGTTTAAATAATTGGAAGATAAACAACTGTCTTTTTTTAGGAGCTTCATAGATAAACTTCAAGTCCAATTTTCGGGCGATAAAGTCCATACTTAACATCGCTAACACAGAACGACAGATTTCGTTTTTTTGCGCTAAATATTCGGGTTTGATAATATCAAATAATAAAATAAAGCGATTTTGAGAAGTTTTATTCCAAGCCGTATGTTGATGAGCATCGGTAAATAAAATCAATTCTCCATTCTCCCAGTTTCGAGTTTCATCCAAGACCTTAAAACCACAATTGGGCAAGCCTTCTGGAATTTGCAGCCCTAAATGACATCGGATAATCCCATTGGTTTCTCCTCCATGTGGTTTGATTTCTGCCCCTGCTTCCAACAAACTCAAACTCACCCCAACTAAACCAGGAATTTGGGAAAGTAAAGCGGTGGTTTTTGGAAAAAGTTCCCAGTTTTTTTGATTCTTTTTACCCCAAAACATCAAGCCGATGGTTTTCCATTTTTGAGGTGGAAACTGGATTTCGTTATTATAATAGGGTTTAAGTTCTCCCTTATCAATATCCTGAATCCAAGGCTGAAACTCTTCTAAGATAGTTTGCCAATTCTTTTTTAAATCCGCTGTCCAATCAAAGTTTTCGGGATTGTAAAAAGCAGGTTCTGGACCGTCATAGTCCTTGATGCCATAGTCTTGTATGATGTACCAAAGTTTCATAGACGATTTTTTTGCTTCACCATAAAACGACCAAAATCATACAATAACTTTTGGGCTTTGATAGGCATTTGATACATATAATTGGAAAAAAGTTGAATCAATATTTTTTGACGTAAACTAGTCGATTTTTGCATCTCATCATCTGTTATCAAACTTGACTGATAACCAAACTTTTTTCCTGTTTGAGCATTATATTTTTCCAATTCCAAGATAATTTTATCTGGCAAAACCATCCACTTATTTTTATTGTTTTTATCTATTTTCCGATTGACATTTTGATGCCTTCGATAAAAAAGTTCATTGATTTTAGAATCAGTTTGATTCGTTGAAATAAATTCCTGTTCGATTGATTCTTTGGAAGAAACATCCAAAAAGGTAAGAATATTGTTGATGACCAAATCCTTATTTTCTATCAAGTCTTCAAACTTCACATAGAGTGTATTCTCATTATGGAGAGATGGATTCATAAGTAGCTGCTGATATAGATATGCCCAAAGTGAAGTAAGTCCATTGGTTTTCATCGGCTTCAACTTATCAGCGATCATAGAAAAATACTGATCACGATAATCCCTAACCATTACAATAAATTTTGCTTGAGGAAATAAGTCCATCCATTTATCTATGTGAAAGGAATAAAGAGGATTTTTGTCAATAATCGTATCAATTTGGTTGGAATAATGACAATGACAAGTATAGATGATCTTACAAAAACGCTGATAATTCAAATCTTTGATATGATGGAACAATAAACTTTCAAGAAAGGACATATCAATTTGCCATTGTTCTTTCATCAACTTTTGTCTAATCCATAAATTTTTTAAGATAAAGCGAATATCTTTTTTTGTCCATTCTTTTTTATATCTAAACTTTTTATAAAAAACCAGCATAAATCGTGATTCATGCGTTGCCAATATTTGAGCATTTTTAGCAAGAAGTGAAGATAACAGCGTAGTTCCAGACCGACCCTTTCCTATAATAAAATAAAAATTTAGGTCATCAATAAACGTTATGTCAAATCTTTTATCACGCTGCAAATCAAGCGATTTATCTAATATGGATTCTTTCATTTTATAACCAAAGCTATTTATCTTTTGAATTAATAATTTGCTTTCCTCTTTTCACAATAAATTGATGTATATAAAAAGGCATTCTATAAATATAGTCTATGAAAATATAGACTTTTAGATAATTAAACAAAAGTATGGGTGCATTCTTTAGATAAAACCATTTTTTTTCTGATGTAGAAATAACTTGACTTGGTTTATACTCCCAAGTTTTTCCTTCTTCCCCTAATAAAATCTCTAATGTTTTAATTTCCTCAATGGATAAACGAGATTTCCATTTCTGCTCATTCCCCTTCATAATTGCCTTGTTGATATTTCCATGATTTTGATGGATATTTTTTTGCAAAAAGGCATCTTGCTTTTCTAATTCTTCAGACAAAAAAAGATTAGCCTTCCGATAATTCAACATAGAAGCATCATAATCAATAGATAAAAAAGCGCATATTTTTTGTACTTCTTGTTCTGTCTGATTCAACAGATTATCATACCGAACTATTTGAAAATCTATTTGATCAAGTTGTGGAATAAACCGATTCGCCCCTATTTTCCACCCCAATATATAAGGGTAATTTGACTGAAAGGGTTTTGATTCATACGCTTTGATTGAAGCAAAAAATCCCCGATAGTCTCTCAATAACACAATCATTTTTGCTTCGGGAAATACCTCAATAATTTTATCCACATGAGCCAAGTAAATGGGATTCTTGTCAATGATCATTTTTATATCATTGTTAAATTGGTAATGATTCATATACACCAACTTACAAGCATTTCGATAAGTCAACTTATGGTGTTCTCTCAATATTTTTAGCTGTCGTATCAATAAGTCTTCATCAATTTTCCATAAATACGCCATCTCTTTTTTACGCAACCAAATATTTTCGACAAAAAGAGCAATGTCTTTATCCACCCAATTCGTTTTCTTGTGAAAATAACGATAGTTGACCAAAAAAAACTGTTGTTCCAAAGTTGCCAATACTTGAGGATGCCCATTCAACATAGACTGCAACAATGTTGAACCAGATCGACCAAAGGTGATAATAAAGTGTAGCTTTACTTCCTCCAGTCTTTTCAAAAAATTAGGACTATCTTGACTTTTTCCTTTCATTGAATAGTAAAAAAATATGTATATTGAGACAGACTTTAATTTCTAAATTCTAAAACGGTTCAGTTACTATAAATTCAAACCGCAACGATTTAGCCCCGATAGTAGTGGTATAAATGTCCTGTGTTGGCTGCCTAAAACGTTGGCGCATTTATAAGAACGAATAGCGGGACTTTCCATTGCGACGAAGCTCCGAACCTTTCGCTCCTAAAAAAGAAAAATCACGAGCTGAACAGCATTAATAATTAACAATTTATAATTCACCATTATAAACTCCTTTCGCTCCTAAAAAAAATCACAAAAAATGAAAGACATTTACTACATTTACCAAGATACTTTAAACACGCCCTACAAAGGTAAAGAACCTGCTTACTTCGACCTCAAAGATGCAGCATGGAAACAGCATTTAGAGCAAGAGTGGAAAAAAATATTGGCTGAATTGAAAAGTAATTCTACCCAATTTACCACCAATGAAGTTTCCGAATTTCAATCAGAAGCCGACTCTTGGCAAACCATTGGCTTTATATTTTGGAGTAGAATGCACAAAAGCAAATTAGAGGCTTTTCCACAAACCGCTGCCTTACTTAACAAAATTCCCAACTTAGTCGGTGCGTCTATCAATCGACTCAAAGCAGGAGCCGAAATCACCTTACACAAGGGCGAAACCAACGCCATTTATCGCTGTCATTTAGGCTTGGTTGTACCTGGCACATTACCACAAATTGGATTTAAAGTGAACAACCAAGATGCCTGTTGGCAAGAAGGAAAACTCTTTGCTTTTTGTGATGCCCATCAACACACCGCTTGGAATCATACCGACCAAGACCGATATATTTTACTTTTAGATGTCATTCGTCCAGAATTTGCTGAACAAAAGTACGATATATGTTGCACTGTCTTATCCTTAAATACTTTGCATCTAATGGCAGAGCGTTTAGGGATGACGTTCCTTTTTAAACTCAAACCCAATCAACTTAAATTCTTAACTTTATTGCTCAAACCTCTTTGGTATTTGTATCTACCCATCCACCGATTTATGGGAAGAAATTTTAAGTAAAAACGCTTTCATTTATGAATAAAACGCTTTAGTAAGCCTGTTGTAAAAATCTTAGAAAATTGATACTTCATCAATGGTTGAAAGATCGCATGAAAATGAATCAAATTATAAAGATTTTTTTTTGCGACAACATTTTCATCCAACTCCATTCGTTTATACCCCATCTTTTGAGCAAAAGGTTGACACACCGTATCTAAAGTATAAATTTCTTGTGGTGACAACTCTGTTTTCCAAGTATCCGTCAAACTTTTATCAATGGGCTTAAATAAAGACGAACCTATAAATTGCATCATTTTTTTGGTCCCATCTTCTTTGACTTGTTGCAACATCGCATCCAAATTATCTTGGTAATGCAACATACTTTCTTCATAAGGAATCTGTAGAAAATCACAAATCTTTGAAAGTACTTCTATCGGTTGACTCACCAAATCCTCATAACGCACCAATAATTTTTCAGGTAATTCATTGTATATTTTTTCATTTATTGTACGCCACATTAATCCACTAATATAAGGGTCTTGACTTTTGTAAAAAACTTTTTTGCGTTTACGAGAAAGAAAAACCCCTCGATAATCTCTCACCAAAAAGATAAATTTTGCTTGTGGAAAAATCGCCTGTAATTTCTCAAAATGATAGGCAAAAGGATTATTTTTATCCACGACCATTTTTAAATCACCTTTCTTTTTTGCTAGCATATATTGACTGTAAATCGTACGAATGATGGTTGGATAATCGGTATCAGGTAGTAAGGGAAATAAGGCTTGTTTTAACATATCGGGCTGGACTCCCCACAAATGCATACTTTTCATCCCTTCCCACAAAATATGTTCTATCAAAAAATCAAGGTCTTCTTCTCTCCACTTTTTTTTATCTTTAAAATGATCGTAAAATTGTAATATCAACAAATTTTCGGGAGGACTAATCACCTTAGAATGAGCATTTAGCAACTGACTCAAAAGTGTTGTACCCGAACGTTCAAAACCCAATAAAAAATGAATTGGCAGCAAAATATATTAGTGTTAGGTAGATTATAAAGAGTAAGTTAAGAACCATAAATGTAAGATCCAAACTTGCGATGAATCGGCATATACAAATACCAAAATGCAAGGATAGGAAGATACAACATTCGTCGGACAGTATAATTAATCTTAAAAATATCTACCTTCAACAGACTACAGACAATCGCCAAACTTTGCATCGCCATCACATTACAACAGATCGAATAGGTTGCTTCTTGAAACTCCTCTCTAATTACATCCACAATCATCAAGTAGCGTGTTTCCTTACTATGATTCCACGCTGTATGACGATGAGCATCCGTAAATAATAAGGGCGTTCCGACTTCCCAAGCATTGCTTTGATCACCAACCTTGAAACCACATTCAGGCAAACCTTTTGGCACTTTAAAAGGAATTTGGCAACGAATATTGGCATTGGTTTCTCCATTATGCGGCATAATCTCACCACCTGGTTCCAACAAGTTAAACGTTGCTCCTACCAGATTGGGAATAGAGTTCAAGATAGCAGCCGTTTTAGGATACTTTTGCAAGTTTTTATTATGGTTTCGACTCCAAAATTTCAAACCTGTTGTCTTCCATGCTCCCACTTTATTTTGGCTTGCATCTCTAAAGTACGCTGTCAAAGCTTGGTCTTTGTCATTCATCAAAGGCTGCAACTCTTCCAACATCTGAGGAAATGCTTCCTTCAACTTTTTTGCCCAATTAAAATCTTCATAACTATAAAAGTAAGGCTCTGATCCTTGATAAGCTGGTTGACTCTCATACACTTGATACCAAATTTTTTGCATCTTGACCTATTTTTACAAAAAGTAGAAAGTTAAGCATAAATATTAAAAATGAAAAGTAATTTTTCAAAAGTTTTAACGTCCTATTGTCATATCAAAATTTGTCCTCTCCCCCAAATTACCGTATCTTTACTCTTTTGCACAAAACTATCTAACCATGTTCCCAAAAAAATTCATATTTATGACATTACCCTTTATTTGTTGTCTTCTTGTTCACAGCCAACAAGAAGATCAATATTTATGGCTGGAAGAAGTAGATGCTCCCAAAGCTCTTGAATGGGTAGAAACTCAAAATAAGCTCACCTTTGATGATTTAAAACAACATCCAGACTTTCAAAAAATCTATGATAAAAATATAGAAATTTTCAACTCCAAAGAACAAATCGCTTTTCCTAGTATTCGTGGAGAGTATGTTTACAACTTTTGGCAAGACGAACAGCATGTTAGAGGTATTTGGAGACGAACCACTTTAAAAGATTATTTGGCAGATCAACCCAATTGGGATATTCTTATAGACATTGACCAACTACGAGAAGAAGAAAACGAAGACTGGGTATATAAATGGGCGAGAGGCTTGGCTCCTGACTACGAAAAATTCCTAGTAGCTTTATCAAAGGGCGGTGGCGATGCGGTAGTCATCAGAGAATTTAATGCTTCTACCAAATCCTTTGTTAAAGAGGGATTTCAACTACCAGAAGCCAAAGGTGGGCTAAGTTGGGTAGATGAAAATACAGTAATGGTCAGCACCAATTTTGGAGAAGGCACCACCACTCAATCAGGTTATCCAAGACAAGTAAAGCTATGGACAAGAGATACTGACTTAAAAGATGCCACCTTACTAGTCGAAGGGGATACAACAGACGTTGGTGTATGGGGATTTGCAGACATTCAAAAAGAAAAAACGTATCAATTTGTCACACAAAACAAAACCTTTTACACTTCACAGCTTTACACCATCAAAGACAAAAAAGCAACACCATTAGAACTACCTGAAGATGCCACTTTTGTAGGTATTTTTCAAGACCAATTACTTGTTGAATTAAAATCTGATTGGACTTTGGATGGTCAAACTTTTCCACAAGGGGCTGTTGTTAGTTTACCTTACGAAGACTTTCTAAAAGGTGATAAAAAAGCGTATCTGATAGAGGCCCCTAGTGCAAATGCCAGTATTTCAAGTGTTAGAACCTCTCAAAATCGAGTTCTGATAAGTCAAACCGTCAATGTTCAAAGTGAATTATATACTTATGAATGGAAGGACAATCAATGGCTTAAAAAGAAATTAGAAGCTCCTGACTTTGGTACTATTTACATTGGAGCAACCAGCGATGATTCAGACGATTTTTTCTTTTATTTTGAAAATTTCCTATATCCTCGTACTCAATATACGGCCAATGCTCAAACAGGCAAAATGCGTATCATTCAATCTCTCCCACACTTTTTCGATTCTAAAAAGTTTGAGGTCAATCAATACTGGGCAAAATCTAAAGATGGCACAAAAATTCCTTACTTTGTAGTCGCTTCTAAAGACCTACAATACGATGGTAGCAATCCTACCCTTCTTTATAGTTACGGCGGTTATGAAGTATCCCTGCTTCCCTATTATTCAGGTTCTTTAGGCACTTCTTGGCTCGAAAAAGGCGGCGTTTATGTACTTGCCAATATTCGAGGCGGTGGTGAGTTTGGTCCCAAATGGCATCAAGCAGGTTTGAAAGAAAATCGCCAAAAAGTATTCGATGATTTTACCGCAGTTGCAGAACATTTAATTGAGAAAAAAATCACCAGTCCGGCGCATTTAGGCATTCAAGGAGGCAGCAATGGTGGTTTATTAGTAGGCGTTGCATTTACCCAACGTCCCGACCTTTACAATGCGGTCGTTTGTGGTGTTCCATTGTTAGATATGAAACGCTTCAACAAACTTTTAGCGGGAGCCAGTTGGATGGGCGAATATGGCAACCCCGATATTGAGGAAGAATGGGCGTACATCCAAAAATATTCTCCTTATCACAATCTCAAAAAAGAGGAAAAATATCCAAAAGTTTTCTTTTTCACCTCCACTAGAGACGACAGGGTTCATCCTGGGCATGCTCGCAAGATGGTGGCTAAAATGCAAGGCTTAGGACACGATGTTTATTACTACGAAAATACCGAAGGAGGTCATGCGGCTGCTTCTACCAAAGACCAACGAGCTTACAAAGATGCACTTATTTTTGCCTATCTATTGAAGCAGTTGAAATAATAGTTCTTTATTCTTTTTTTTCAAAATGAGTAAACGAAGTGGGCGAACTTTTGAAGAACGTTTCCTTTTCTCTACACATCTCTTTACTCAAAGAATTTAAATAGAGGAGCGAAAGGTTCGTGACTTCGTCGTTACAGAAAGTCCCGCTATCCGTTCT
>JAHDBB010000517.1 GCA_020630635.1 Chitinophagales bacterium | reverse complement strand
TATCGACTATCGACTATCGACTATCGACTATCGACTATCGACTATCGACCACGAACCGAAAGTCACCAGCCACTCGTCACCAGTCACCATCTATTTATCATCCTTCAAACGGAATAAAAACTCCTTTTCTTCTCTCGTCAAGCTCTCATAACCAGACTGACTAATTTTATCCAGAATCTCATCAATACGACCTTGTTGATCCTTCGTTACTTTTCTACCATAAGGTGTAGAAGAAGCCGTAGGTGCAGAAGCAGGTTGTTGAGAAGCCGTTTTAGCCTGTGAAGGACGACGATAGACCACACGAGGCTGCGTTTTAGGAGCAGGTTTAAAGACACCAGAAACCCTATTGACCAAGCGATTAAAAGGAACAGACCAGTCATTGCCTGCTTGCAGTTGTTTGATAAAGACAAAGCCTAACAATCCACCGCCTAAGTGTGCAAAGTGGCCGCCTGTATTACTCATAAAAGCAATGCCCATCAAATCAAATAAAATCAATGCCAATGCCAAATATTTAAGCCGTACATTGCCTATAAACATCAATCGGATGACATAATCAGGACTTAGCGTGGTCACTGCAAAGACGATAGCCATAATACTAGCCGATGCGCCCAATAAAACCCCATTCATACTAGGATAGATCTGGGCTATGAGCCAATAGACTATACCGCCAGCCAATCCACCATAAACATACAAGGGAAGCAATTTCTTTTCATTCAAAAAGATGGTAAAGATATTGCCGAACCAATAGAGTATGAGTAGGTTAAAAATGATATGCAAAAAGCCTTCATGAACAAACATATAGCTAAAAAGTGTCCAAGGCTTTAGTAAAACTCGCAAACCAGAGGGAAGGGTAAAGAAATTCTTAAAAGTTTGATACCAATCAGGATGTTGCATAAAACCTGCTAAAACAATCTTGACCAATAACAACCCAACAAAGACGATGATATTGACCAAAATAAGGCGATTGGTCATACTACCGCTTCTAAACTGATTGCGAATATCTTCGATAATAGAGGTATTTTTTCCGTACATTTTTCCTTACAGGTTTATCGTTTCAATACAAATTTAAGTAAATATGTATCAGGATTCAATTTTTGCTTTGGTTTCTTCTATTTCTCTTTTCTTTAACAATTAGACCGTCAAACAGTTTGAATGATACATTGTTTTTAGAAAAATTTAAATTCAAAACAGTTGGATTTTATACGTTCTGTCTATTCCCCAATAGCCCCGATAGTAGTGGTATTTCCCTTTGTAGAGCAAATTCATGAATTTGCTCTACAAAGGGAAATAAGAACGGATAGCGGGACTTGCCATCACGACGAAGCACTCCAACTTTCGCTCCTAAAAATAAGGATTAACGAAAATAATCCAATTCGTCATTGGCTTTTTGTTGAATATTCCTATCCGTAAACCTCCAGTATTGGATAAGGAGAAAGCCGAAAATCATACCACCTAAGTGGGCAAAATGGGCGAAAGAATCCCAAGAATATTGTTGTACTCCTAAGAAAAGGTCTAAGGCAAACATCAAAATGATCATATATTTCGCCTTGATGGGAATCGGCAAAAATATGAGATATAAGTTGACATTGGGGTACATCAGTCCAAAGGCTAAAAATACACCGTAAATCGCTCCAGAAGCCCCGACCATTGGTACTAAATAGTTGAGTTGTAGCTTCTCAACCTGATTGATGAGTTCAATGGCAGGCGTAAAAGTTTGGGCAACCGAGTACACTTCATAGGAGTAAAAAGCCATTTGTAGGGCAGCGGCTCCTAATCCACAAAATAAATAGAAAAATAAGAATCGTTTGGGACCCCATACCTTTTCTAAAGCACTGCCAAACATGACCAATCCAAACATATTGAATACAATGTGCATCAGACCGCCATGTGTAAACATATGGGTGACGACTTGAAAAGGACGAAATTTGGGCGAATCCCAATAGTGCAAACCTAAAAAGTCGCTGAGTCCCCAAAATATCCCATCTATGTATTTGGCTAAAGGCTCAGAAAGAAGTCCTGTTGCGATAAAAAACAGTACATTAATGATGAGAAGGTATTTGACCACATCGGTAAATAGATGCGAATAGGAAGATTGCTGCTGCATTTATTTTTTCTTTTGAAACATTTTGTCCATCTCGTCTAGACTTTGTTTGATAAAAGTCAATCGACCATTGGGCGCAATATAAGGCTTGTCACATGCAAAAAGTTGGTCTATCAAGGCATGCATTTCTTCTACCGTTAAAACCCTTCCTGTCTTGGTTGCAGAATGACGTGCCATCGCCCGTGCTAATTTGGTTCGTTTATCTAACTGTAAATCTTGTGTATTTGTTTTGAATTGTTCGATAAGGTGATCAAAAGTCTGCTCTAAGTCATTGCTTCCATTGGCAAGATCGGAAGGTGTACCATAAACAATAAAAGTGTTGTCGTCTTGTGCTTCTAACTCATAACCCAAAATATTGATTTCTTCCAAAATATCCTGAATCAATTGAGCATCTGCTGCGGATAGTTTGAGCGTATGAGGAAAAAGGAGCTTTTGAGATGAATTGGCTTTGTTTTCAAGACAAGCCCGATATTTCTCAAATAAAATACGTTCATGTGCCGCTTGCTGATCTAAGATGATAATGCCCGATTTGATATGATAAACAATGTATTTTTGATGAATTTGAAAAGGTTGATATTCGGTTTTATCTTCTAAGGTTTTTTGTTCGGTTGTTTCAATAGAAGACCGTTGGCGATTCAATGAACTTGGAACAGTTGTAAATTGAGGTGGTTGTTTTTGAGGAGGTTTGGTTGTTTTTTGCCCATTATCAGGAACCTTGTCCGTATCTGTTTTATACAAATCCTCCCAATGTTTAAGATTATCGTTTTGGTTTTGGGTCACAGAAGGACGAGGACGATTAGGACTTTTAGAACTTGGATTACTGGTTTTAAAATTAGTCGTTTTGGGTTTGCTTGGAGGAGAGTTAAATTTAGTAGTCGGTTTAAAAGAAGGCGATTTGGAGCCAAAAGAAAGACTGGCTTCTTGATCAAAATCCAAAGTGGGTGTAATACTATAAGTCGCCAACGCTTTTTTGACCGCCCGATTGATAAACGTATAAATCACCTGCTCATCATCAAACTTGATCTCTTGTTTGGTTGGATGCACATTGACATCAATTTTAGCAGGATCAATTTCTATATAAATCACATAAAGCGGAAAAGTGTCTTTTGCCAACAATTCATCATAGGCTTCCAAGACCGCTTGATTGAGATTAGAACTTTTGATAAATCGCTTATTGACTAGAAAAAACTGTTCGCCTCGACTTCTACGAGCAAAACGAGGTTTTCCGATAAAGCCATATATTTTGACAAAATCATTTTTTTCCTGAATCGGTACAAGCCTTTCATCAAAATTCTTGCCCATCATCGCCACAATTCGTTGCTTTTCCTTCCCCTTTTTGAGATGATAAATTTCGTGATTATTGTTGTGAACCGTAAAAAATATCTCTGGATGAGCAAGGGCCACCCGTTGAAATTCATCCAAAATGTGTCGGGTTTCGACAGGATTGGATTTCAAAAATTTGCGTCGAGCAGGAACATTGAAAAAGAGGTTTTTGATGGCGATAGACGTTCCTTTGGAACAATGACAAGCCTCTTGGACCGTCACTTTAGAACCCTCTACCACAATACGAGTACCCAATTCATCCCCTTCAGGACGGGTTTTAAGTTCCACATGAGCAATGGCAGCAATAGAAGCCAACGCTTCGCCTCGAAATCCCATTGTTTGGATAGAAAAAAGGTCATCGGCTTTTCTAATTTTGGAGGTGGCGTGTCTTTCAAAACAAAGGCGAGCATCCGTTGGAGACATAGCTTTTCCATTATCAATGACTTGGATGAGCGTTTTGCCTGCGTCTTTGATGATTAATTGTATACGGTTACTTCCCGCATCAATGGCATTTTCTAGTAACTCTTTGACCGCCGAAGCAGGACGTTGGATGACCTCACCCGCTGCGATTTGATTGGCGATAGAGTCGGGGAGTAGTTTGATTATATCTGCCATTTACTTTTAGATACTATTTGCTTTGCTAATGAACAATAAGAGGAATATTAATAAAAATGCAAAAGTAAAAATTCCTGAAACTAAATCTAATAAATAAAGGGTTAAAATACTCAACATTACAAATAGTAAAACAGTTCGGAAAAACTGGTTTCTTTTGGAGGTGTTGCGTCTAAAAGCACGGTCTTTGCTACTGGAAAAAGAACCAGCGATCATACTATTGCGATTTTTATAAAAACTGCCTCGTTCCAATTTCAAACTTTTCTTTTTTTCCATTTCCTCTTTTTCTGGATCATAATAACGAGGTGTATAACTGAATTTTCTGTGTTGAGGAAGTTTATTGAAAGACGATTTTAGCATAGAGTTGTGTTTTTGGGGTGACAAGTGATTTTTAGTTAGTGACAAAGGGACGTTGTGGTTCGTTTCTTGGTTTTGGGACGAAGGGGACGTTTCGGTTCATTTTGTAGCCTCATCCTAAAGAATGAAGTAAAATAGTTATTCTTTTTAGGAGCGAAAGTTGGGGTACTTCGTTGCATGGGCAAGTCCCGCTATCCGTTCTTATCGCCAAGCCACCCGAATCCCTTAGCCAGCACCATTTGACGATACCACTACTATCGGGGCTAGATCGTTGCAGTCTCTCCCTCTGTCATCCATATTTAAAACTTGCTTTGATACGAGATATTATAGCGATAAATTACGAATAAATCATTAGAATGTAAAGTTTTTGGATGAGTTTACCCAAAA
>JAHDBB010000516.1 GCA_020630635.1 Chitinophagales bacterium | reverse complement strand
ATGCAGCCAATTTTTAGGCAGCCAACGCATTTGCATTCATACCACTACTATCGGGGCTATTTTTGAAAGGTCTGGATTACTTAGTGAAAGATCAGAAATAAACTATTCCAAAATGGGACTAAGAGATTTTTTGATTTTTTAGGCGAAAAACGCAGTCATAGCAGGGCTACGACGAGTATTTTCAACGAAAAAAATCGGAAAATGTCGATGTCACATGGAATAAGTTATTTTTGTTGTTTCACTTAGTACCAGTTTTTATCTCACTTCAATCGGATTGCTACCCACGTCAAGAAGAGGCAATCCGATTGATAAAGAGAAAGGAGTCCATTAATATAAATCAATCGGATTGTAGGTTCATTACTTGGTTAACAATCCGATTGAAACGACTTAGCTTTTCTTTGATTTTAGGCAAACTTAGACAGGTAGCCTAGAAAAACTCAGGTCATCTTATGCCTATTATGTAGTAAAAATAATACCGACTAAAAAATGAACCTATCCATTCTCTACCGAGACCCCCATTTCATCGCCATCCACAAACCCTGCGGTTTACTCGTTCACCGCACCCGAATAGCCGAAGAAAAAACACACTTCGCCCTCCAAATACTCCGCAACCAAATCAAACAACGAGTTTATCCCATTCACCGTTTAGACCGACCCACATCAGGCGTATTAATATTTGGATTAAATCAAGAAGCCGCCCGCCTTTTCCAAGAACAAATCAAAACTCATACGATTGAAAAAAAATATTGGGCAGTTGTCAGAGGGTACACACCAGAAAGTGACATCATTGATTACGATCTCAAAAAAGACGGAGACGGTGTTTTACAAAAAGCCATTACCCACTATCAACGTCTATCAACCACCGAGCTTAATATTCCAGTAAGTCGTTATCCAACAGCCCGTTATTCATTGGTCGAAGTCCATCCAAAAACAGGACGAATGCATCAAATCCGTCGCCATTTTGCCCACCTTCGACACTACATCATCGGCGACAAAAGACATGGAGAACGCCATCACAATCGCATGTTTAAAGAAAAACTAGATTGTCCATTCATGTTGTTACATGCCTACTCTCTAAGTTTCCAACATCCTTTTACTCAAGAACCTATAACCATACAAGCTCCTTTACCCCAACATTGGAAACATATATTACCAATTTTAGACTGGCAATCATTCCTGAAGAAGTAATTTGTGATGATGAAAAAATAATATTATAAGTTTTTGTTATAAAAAATGATAAATTATTTGGCTAAATGAAAAAGTGTTCATATATTTGTATTTATGAAAGTCCAAACTAAAAGAAATTTATCTCTTGAAAAGATTGTCAAAGTTGCTGAAATACTCAAAACAATTGGACATCCTATAAGACTTCAAGTACTAGAAATCTTGGAAGTCCAGGAACCCAGGAGCGTCTCAGATATTCAAGAAAGCCTTGAAACAACTGTCGAACAATCGTTACTGTCTCATCATCTAATTAAGATGAAAGATAAAGGGCTTTTGCGTTCTGAAAAAAAAGGAATGAAAGTCTATTATCGTTTGGCTGACCGTCAAGTTTTAAATATTTTTGACTGTATGGAAAAATGCAACTTCTAACGGTATTTTTTTCTTTAACTGTATGAATAAATGAACATATTCTCATAAAAATTGTATGGAAAATATTATAGAGTTAATCAAACAGCCTTGGCATTGGTCCATTGCTGGTATATTGATTGGTTTGACTGTTCCTATTTTATTGATATTAGGAAATAAAAAATTTGGGATTTCATCGTCCCTTCGTCACATTTGTGCTGCCGCCATTCCCGCCAATATTCCTTTCTTCCAATATGATTGGAAAAAACAAAGTTGGAATCTCTTTTTTGTAGTGGGTGTATTATTGGGGGGATGGATAGCCGTCACTTTTTTACAAAACCCCAATGAAATCATCATAGCAGAGAAAACAAAACAGGCTTTAGAGGCGTATGGTATAACAGATTTTTCTCGTTTATTGCCTTCCGAAATTTTTAGCTGGCAAAGTTTGACAAGTTTGAGAGGTTGGATTTTTATGGCATTGGGTGGATTTATGGTCGGTTTTGGAACCCGTTGGGCAGGAGGATGTACTTCTGGTCATGCGATTATGGGTTTATCAAGTTTACAAATCCCTTCATTACTTGCAACCATTTGCTTTATGATCGGTGGATTTTTAGGAACCCATCTTTTATTACCCTTATTTCTATAAAAATCTATGAGTAATCTAAAATATACACTGGTTGGCATATTCTTTGGAATTGTCTTCGTCAAAGCAGAAATCATTTCTTGGTTTCGGATACAAGAAATGTTTCGATTGCATTCATTTCATATGTATGGCGTTATTGGAACAGCCGTCGTCGTAGGAGCTTTATCAGTTTGGTTGATTAAAAGACGAAATGCTACTTCATTAGAAGGTGAGAAAATCTCTATTCCCAATAAGGAATTTCGATATGGACAAATATTTGGAGGCTTACTTTTCGGATTGGGTTGGGCGATTACAGGAGCGTGTCCAGGACCGCTATATGCTCAAATCGGAAGTGGCTTTTCCGTTATCGTTTTGACCTTGCTTTTCGCCATCTTAGGAACTTGGAGTTATGGCGCATTGCGAGAAAAATTACCAAAATAAAAAAATTATTTTTTGGGTTAACCTAAGAATAAAAGTTTGCTATCACAAAAATAGAGTAAGTCGGTGTGAAAATACTACTTGCTCTTTTTTTATTGGTGCTAAGAAGTCTTTTCCTCAACCAACTAGACCCGATAGTAGCGGTATAAATGCAATGCGTTGGCTGCCTAAAATGCTGGCGCATTTATAAGAGCGAATAGCGGGACCATGCATTGCGACGAAGCTATAAACGTTCTCTCCTGAAAAAATAAAAAAATATTAAAAAAAAACATTTTAACAGATCTATTATCCTACTAAACAACTTTCATTTTTTTTAGTCAAACAATTGCTTTAAATTTGTCCGACCTATACCAAATTAGGGAATTGGCACTCAATAATGTACCCAGTATTTTTTTCCTATTCCCTTAAAACCTTTCTCGTTTTGACTAGAAAACGCAATACTCGTTATACTCGGCGATTTTTATATTTGATCAAAGAACCTTGCAGCGTTTATACCAAAGTATATCTATGGATTATCGCAGTACAATTAGGAGTTATCTATCACCTATTATTTGACTATAGCTCTGCCATCGTCATTGGTGCATTGGGTGGTATTCCTTTGTGGTTGGCAGCAGAACGATTGTTGGGATATTATAAAATCGGCATCACCAATCATTTAAAAAGGCGGTTGACAGCTATTAATAATGGAAACGCTCGAAGAGTTTATTACAAATTTGTTAAGCGCATTGATGAGGCAGGAGTCGTCGAAAAAAAAATCCATAAAGAACTTGCCAAAAATCGAAAAGAAGGAGAGTGGTTTTATCTTTGGTTTTGGCAAGTCTGGGTATTATGGTTAAGATATTTTAGATAAATCTACATTTATAGCTTATAATTCTTTAAAAGACTCAAAGATTTTAGCCATATCCACTTTATATTTATCTCGCCAATGTTTCCACGTCCACAAGGCAATATGATAATAATGCGTCGGACTTTCGACATGAATCAGATTGTATAAAATCACTTCATTGACTCGATCATTACCAATCACTGCCGTCATTTCCAAATGCTGTCCTTTCATACCATTGAGGTCGATCTCCTTTAGATTGAGCGTGTCAGGTTCGGAAAAAGTAGGAACTGCCGAGAGGTTTTTAAAAGATTCTTGGGCATATTTTGAGACGGTCAAATTCGGATTTTCAGACTTCTTCCTATCTTCAATAACAATATAAAAATTGCGAAACTGATTGCCATATTGAAAATTCGCATTCGGATTTAGTTTTTGAGGCATGGCTTCTACATAATCGGGCAACTCAATCCGATAAGTAGATTGTTGAACCTCATAAAATTCTTCACTATATTTACAACTTCCTAGCATCAAAAGTAGGATAACAAGCCAAAAGCAGCCAATTTGTTTCATAAAAGCCAATTATTTGATTGTAAGATAAACAATTTCAAGTTTGATTGGTTGAATATAGGTTCAATTATCTCTAACATTTCATCTCATGAAAGTCAGTCTTGCATCCGATGGTTTATCCAAAGTGAGTCCTTTGCGACTTGCCTTTTTCATAATGCTTGGGACCGTTGCCAGTATAATAGTCGTAGGCATGTACAGTGCTGACCAAGAGATAGAATGGGTCATTGCCATAGCAGGATTACTTTTATTTGCTTGGCTGACCGCCGTTTTTGGCTTCTTCAACCCCAACTGGGGCAAACATGCCCTTTTATCCCTCCTATATTATTTTATTTTGATGGGTATCCATTTAGGAGTTGCC
The DNA here is from genome assembly GCA_020630635.1 of Chitinophagales bacterium. Taxonomy (GTDB): domain Bacteria; phylum Bacteroidota; class Bacteroidia; order Chitinophagales; family UBA2359; genus JAHDBB01. Next base: position 410 of record JAHDBB010000516.1, on the reverse strand, counting down.
CACCTCATTTCCACCACCCAATTTTTCGAGATGCGAGAGTACCAACTCTTATTAGCAGCCATTACCCTTTTCTTTTTAGTCGCCATTGTCATGTCCAAAGCCATCAAAAGCATGACCGAATTTTTCTCAAAGCATTAAATTTTAGTCAATAGTCCAATGTCGATGATCGATAGTTGAGTTCTAGTCGTGTAGGTTCTTGTTTAGAAGCGAAAGGTTGATCTTTCATCGCAACGGCAAGTCCTGCTATCCGTTCTCATTCGTGTGGCTAAGTTTTTCTAAGCCAACGCTTCACACGAATACCACTTCTATCAGGGCTATTTTTGAAAGGTAGGGACTTCTTAGTACCAGTAATAATCTCGTGTATCTCAATCCTAAAGAATTGAGTAAAACTATTCTTCTTAAAACTCGTA
>JAHDBB010000515.1 GCA_020630635.1 Chitinophagales bacterium | reverse complement strand
TTCGTGTAGAAGCGTTGGCTTCGCAAAACCTAGCCACACGAATGAGAACGGATAGCGGGGAGATCCATCACGACGAAGCTACATCTATTCTCTCCTAAAAAAATAAAAAATCATCCAACTATGAAGAAAGTATTACTAACACTCCTTTGCATTTTTGCAAGCTATGGATTGGTCGCTCAACCTACCTTAGAATTATTGAGTGAAACCTATCTACCGTATTGGAATGGCATGAGTGATATTTGGGGTTATGTAGATCCACAAGGCAATGAGTATGCTTTGGCAACAACTGTCACAGGGGTATCTATTTTAGATATTAATGATCCAACAGACCCAGAAGAAGTGGACTATATTGAAGGAGAACTTAATATTTGGCGAGATGCCAAAACTTGGGGAACATATGCGTATGTCGTAAGTGAAGCCGAACAAGGTTTGTTGATTTATGATTTGAGTGAATTACCTGATGATGTAACAGTGTTCAATTGGGAAGGTGGAATCTATCAAGATACATTGGTTAGTTTTACTACTGCTCACAATATATTTATTGATGAAAATGGTATTGGATATGTTTGTGGTGCTAATTATAGTATGAAAGGTGTTATCATGTTGGATATAGCAGGAAATCCTACCAACCCAGAAGTTATTGGACTTTGGGATGATCGATATGTTCATGACTTATATGTGAGAGATGATGTGATGTGGACTTCGGATGTAGAAGATGGATTGGCTTCTATTGTAGATATTGCTGATAAAAACAATCCTACTGTTTTAAATACCATCGAAACTCCTTTGGCTAAGACCCACAATACTTGGTTAGATGATACAGGTAATTATCTATTTGTAACGGAGGAAGTAACAGGCGGATCGATCATTGTGTACGATGTATCTAATGTATATAATCCTTTCCCTGTTTTCCAATTTATACATCCTTCAGAAGCCATCCCACATAATGCCTTTGTGAAAGGGGATAAGCTCTATGCCTCGTATTATACGGCTGGTGTACTTGTTTTTGATATTAGTGATCCTGAAAATATGGAAGTGATAGCGACCTATGATACTTCTCCTTTAGTTGGTACAGGAACCAATGGTTGTTGGGGCGTTTATCCCTATTTACCTTCTGGCAACATTTTAGCGACGGATAGGGGAGAAGGGCTTTTTATTTTTGCGGGAGAGTCTATTACAAATGCCCAAACAGCACAAGTAGATTTGAAAGTGTATTTAGAGGGAGCTTATAATAGCAATGAAGGAAAAATGAATGCAGCCTTACAAGATTTGATTCCTTTACAACAACCTTATCATGTAGCACCTTTTAATTATGAAGGTACTGAAACCCTAAGCAGTATTCCTGCTAATATGGTGGATTGGGTCTTGGTGGAGGCAAGAGAAGGAACGCCCAATGTAACAGGCGAGCGTGCAACAATCACTGTCGAAACACAGGCAGCTATCTTGTTGGATAATGGAGATATTGTGAGTGCAGATGGAACGACAGAAGGTGTTAAATTTGAAAATTTAGCTTTTGGTACGGATTATTATTTCTGTATTCGACACCGAAATCATTTAGACATCTTGACAGCAGAGTCTTTAACAGCTAGTGCTTCGATGACTTATGATTTGACAACAGAGGTAGCTAGTGCTTTCGGAACCAATCAGTTGAAATCGACAGAGGATGGTAAAGCCGTTATGCACACAGGAGATTTTGTCAAAGATGGAGTGATTCAACTAACCGACTTTGATTTTTGGTTTGAAAACCCTGCTAATTTGGATGCTTATGAATCAACGGATGCCAATTTAGATGGCGTGATTCAAGTAACCGACTTTGATGCTTGGTTAAAGAATAAAGCCAAGTTGGGAACTGTCGAAATTGATTTTTAATAAAAAATAATATGGAAACCCGTTGAACTTTTTAGTTCTTCGGGTTTTTCTATTTTGCAAAAAAATATAAAGATATTTTTTACTTTGTCTATTAATGTAGTTTTTTATGATACACTTTGGTAAATAAAAAAATAATTAGATCAAATTGCTAGTATCTTCGTAAAATAAAATATACAACCCTTTTAACTTTTAACCATTTATCACCCCAACCAACCCAATACACAACCTCTGATAATTACATTCCCTTAATTAGAGAACTTTAAAAAGTATTAATGAAAAAGTTATTATTCGTTCTTTGCGTTTGCCTAGTAAGTGGCTGGGCAGTAGCCCAACCTACGCTCAATTTAATCAGTGACACTTACAAATCCAGTTGGGATGAGATGAGTGATATATGGGGATACACCGATCCACAAGGCAATGAATATGCGATTGCGACCACTTCAGTAGGGACCTCTATTTTAGACCTAAGCGATCCTACCAATCCACAAGAAATCGACTTTATTTCTGGTTCTTATACCTATTGGCGAGATGCCAAGACTTGGGGTACTTATGCCTATATTGTGAGTGAAACCAATAATGGTTTATTGATAGTTGATTTAAGTAATCTCCCCAATAATGTGACTTACAATGTTTGGGGGGGCGATAATTTTCAAGGTAGTAACACGAACATTTCTAGTGCTCACAACATTTTTATTGATGAAAATGGTATTGGTTATGTTTGTGGTGGAGGCAATGTAAGTGGAGTCGTTATGTTGGATATAGCGAGTAACCCAACCAATCCAGAGGTCGTGGGTATTTGGAATGATCGCTATGTTCATGATCTCTTTGTAAAAGATGATGTGATGTGGACGGCTGATATTTATAGTGGGTTAGTTTCTATTGTAGATGTCTCTACCAAGTCTAGTCCCAATGTATTAAATACCATTCCAAGTCCTTATGGTGTGGCGCACAGTACTTGGTTAGATGAGAGTGGACAATATCTATTTGTAGCAGAAGAAACAGGTGGCGCACCGATCAGTACTTACGATATTTCCAATGTCCTTAACCCTATTTTAGTAGACCAATTTAGTCATAACTCAGGAGCAATCGCCCATAATGTATTCGTCAAAGGCAATTATCTTTACATCTCCTATTACAGTGCAGGTGTCGTAGCCTTAGATATTTCTGATCCAACCAATATGACACAAATTGCTCAATATGATACCTCTCCTGCATCTGGTTCAAGTTTCAGTGGTTGTTGGGGCGTTTATCCTTATACTTCCAATGGACTAATACTCGCCAATGATATTTATGAAGGCTTTTTTGTATTAGAAGGTGAGCCTGTTGTAACTGCTCAAACATCTGTCGTTGCACTCAAAGCGTACTTGGAAGGAGCTTACAATTCAAGTGCAGGTAAAATGAATACGCTTCTAAATGGTCTGATTCCTTTACAACAGCCTTACAATGTTGCACCATTCAATTATGCAGGGACAGAGAGTCTAAGTAATGTTCCAGCCAATATGGTGGATTGGGTTTTAGTGGAGGCAAGAGAAGGAACGCCCAATCTTACAGGGAGTCGCAATACGGTCACAGTTGAAACGCACGCTGCCATTTTATTAGATGACGGAAATATAGTGAGTGTAGATGGAACAACGGACGGTATCAAATTTGAAAACTTGACATTGGGCAATGATTATCATTTCTGCATTCGTCATCGCAATCATTTAGACGTATTAACCGCCAATGCTTTGACTTTGACACCTGCTGTAAGCTATGATTTTACGACAGGGGTTTCTATGGCATTAGGAGCCAGTCAACTAAAAGTTGCTAGCGACAATAGCTCTATGTTACATGCAGGAGATTATATCAAAGACGGAGTAATTCAATTGACAGATTTCGATTTTTGGCGAATAGAGCCAGCCCTTTTAGATGTCTATAATCAAACAGATGGTAATATGGATGGAGTTGTTCAAGTGACAGATTACGATACTTGGGTTTTCAATAAAGCCAAATTAGGAATTGCAGAGATTGAGTTTTAAGGACTAATAAAATCCAAAAAAGTAAGCCAGGTAAGCGATATGTTTTTCGTTTATCTGGCTTTTTTATTTTTTAGGAGCGAAAGGTTTATCTTTCATCGCTATGGAAAGTCTCGCTATCCGTTCTCATCACCCAGTAGAGCAAATTCACGAATTTGCTCTACTGGGTGATACCACTACTATCGAGGCTATTTTGTTGCGGTCTCAATCTATTGAAGAAATTATTTTATAGAATAGCCATCTGTCGAAAAGGCAAAACCTTTGTTTCCTGTTTGACCAATCATAATAGCTTGGATGAGTGGCTGGATTTTTTTATTTTTAGCATTTAATGCGACAATAAAGTTGGCGCCTGCTCCACCTGTATCATCTTCTTTTTCGATCACATAGTTGATGGTTGCCATAGGAGGAAGACTAATTGCATTGTCAATATAGCTTCGTACCAAAACGCCTTCTGTGTTGAAGTAATCAATTTTAGAAACAAAAAGGGAATCTTCAAAGCTGGTATTGCGGATGCTCAAAGTAGCAGCTAGTAGACTTTTTTGATTTTGTACATCAAGGTAAATGTCTGAATAAATAGGGACATATACAATGTCTTGATAAGTCATTTCTGATTTATCCATTTTATGATCTAGCTCCAAAGATTTCAATTCATCTTTTCCTGTTTTACTGACATTAGGATTGGGTGGGTGACAAGAAAATAGTGAGAAAAGGAGTAAGAAAAATAAATAAAATGATTGTTTCATAATATTATATTTTTATGAAAAGTGTAGGTCTTGTTAAATAATAAAGGTTCTGTTACTATCGGTATAGACCATTGATCTTTAGCCCCGATAGTAGTGGTATTCCCAATCGTAGAGCAAATTTGCTCTACGATTGGGAATGAGAACGGATAGCGGGACTTTCT
>JAHDBB010000514.1 GCA_020630635.1 Chitinophagales bacterium | reverse complement strand
AGAGTTCGGAAGGGAAGTCGGTTCCAATTCCTCCTGGCAGACTCATTTCCATCGAGATGGGCAAGAGTAAAAAGAGGCTGGTAAAGATGAGTTTGAAATCTACAAGCGTTGCCAATAAAAGGGTGGCAAAAAAGGGGAGGATGAGTATAAAGAAGTTGTCTAGAGCGATGGCTCCTGCGATGCTTGCTAAGGTAAGAACACCGAAAATGGTGAAGATGTGTTGAGGTTGGACGGCTTGTATAGACTTGGGTAAGGGCATATTTTGATTTTGAGTGACAGGTACATAGTGACTTTTGGTTCAGTTTGTGCTTTTGGGACGACAGGACGTTTCTGTTCAATGCTTGAAATCCTACTAATCCCAAGAATCCTATAATCCTATTCCATTTTTTAGCTAGGAGCGAAAGGTTCATTACTTCGTCGTAACGGAAAGTCCCGCTATCCGTTCTTATTCGTGTGGCTAGGTTTTTCTAAGCCAACGCTGCGACACGAATACCACTGCTATCGGGGCTATTTTGTAGAGACACAACTTTGGGAGTACTGTTTTTGCTACCTCATCCAAAGGAATGAGGTAAAGTATTTTAGCGGTTCGTGAAAAATCTGCTCAACGTTCAATTGCTTTACTAGTAGAGCAGATTAAGATAAACTATTTATCCTAAAGATTTAGGAATGGGAATAATAATCGGTTCATAAACGGACATCCATCCTTTTTGTGAGCTGAGGCAAATACGAAACCCGATGTTGTTGTTGCGATTGTTGGCATTGTTGTTATTGCGATTAGCAAGACGACAGTTAGTCGATTTGTTGTTCCAAGAACCGCCACACAGAGTCTCCTACCTAAGATTATTATCCCAAAGTTTTAAATACTTTTTGTCTTAAACCTTTGGTTTGTGCATGTCTAATATAGGCTAACAAAGGTAATATATGTTTTTGATATTCTTCGGGTGTCCATTGTTGAGTTTGCAAGTAATGGTTATATTTTTTAGCTTTTTTCACAAACCGCATCTTGCTTCTTTTGGTCAAAGTTGTTTTAGTATCAAAGATTCTATATCCTAAAAAAGATAAACCATGTTGAGAGCTATTTAAGGTTTTTGTCTTTAATGAAAGGGCGAGTTTTTCTAGTAAAAAACTTTCAACTTCCTGACCAACTCTGTTCAGTTCTTTTTTATCATTATGCCATAATACCATGTCATCTATATAACGAACATAAGCGGGTACTTTGAGATGTTCTTTAATGTAATGATCTGTAAAAGACAAAAAATAATTTGCAAAGTATTGGCTTGTCAGGTTGCCAATAGGTAAACCTTTGTCTTTTTGGGTTTGGTAACTTTCTATAATTTTTTTGAAAATCTGTAAGAGATGTTTGTCTTTAAATTTACGTTGTAACAGCTCAAATAAAATAGAATGGTCAATACTATCAAAGTATTTGCGAATATCTAGCTTTAAGAACCACTGATATTTTTTTTGAAAATGTTCTGCTCTATACAATGCAGCATAAGTACCTCTACTTTTACGGGTGGCATAACTATCAAATATTTGCTGTCTTTCAAAAACAGCATGACAGATGTTCATAAGGGCATGGTGTAATACCCGTTCAGTAAAGGAGGCTGCACAGATTTGTCTTTCTTTTGGATCATAAATAGTAAAAAAATGATAGTTGCCTACTTCTACTTCACCTGACAATATTTGTTGTTGCAGGGTTTGCAGATTTTTTGCTAAGTTGCTTCTATAGATAATGACTTCTTGTTTGGCATCCTTGCCTTTTCTTGCTTTAAAAAATGCCAGTTCCAAGTTTTCCATCTCAATTATCTTTGGAATCAGATTGCCTGTTCTTTTCATCTTTTTGATACATTTCTATCATAAGTTTACCATATTTTTCCACTTTCTTTTCTCCAATGCCTTTAATTGTCTTCAAATGAGTAAAATCCATAGGGTCCAATTGGGCGATTGCTGCAAGTTCGGCATCTGTAAAAACAGCATAAGCAGGTACCGCATCTTCTTTGGCAATTTGTTTACGATAGTCACGGAGTTTAGAAAATACTTTGAAAATAGCGGGTTCTAGTACCTTTCTGTAATCTATTTTCTCTTTTTTGTAGAAACGGCTTTGTTCGCCTTGTATATACTTTACACTAAAGCACCAATAAGCCCCATTTTCGGCTGCTACGAACTCCTGTTGCACTTCTAGCACACGATGGGACCTAAGCCACTTATTGAGTTCTTCATTAGCAGCATGACTATCAAATGCAGGAACCGTAAATAGTTTGATTTGCATAATTTTTTTGGTTATAAACGCAATAAAACGTTTTTGAAAAAAAAATCGACCGCCAAAGGCGGTAGGAATTTTTTGTTGTATTCCGATGGCTACTGCGGACTGCTCCGCTTGTCCTTGTTGCTCATCTCCATTCAACAAAAAATGGCTCACAAAAAGGATGAATGAACCGTTATAAACTGAGGCAAATACGAAACCCGATGTCGTAGCTGCGATCGTCGGCATCGGGGCTAATGCGATTAGCAAGACGACAGTAAGTCGATCCGTTGTACCAAGAACCGCCACACAGAACTTTATATTCACCTTTTGTTGGTCCAGTCGGATTTTCTAGAAATTTTTGGGGAAGCGTATCATACCAATCATAACACCACTCCCACACATTGCCACTCATATCGTAAATCCCCAGTTCATTGGCATTCAATTGAGCAACTGCTTGAGTGCTTTTTTTTGAGTTTTTTTCATACCAAGCCACCTCATCAATTTTATCACTTCCTGCAAATTCATATCCTTTACTTTGGTTGCCACCTTGTGCCGCAAATTTCCATTCTGCTTCGGTTGGAAGACGGAAACCTTTGGCTTGTGGGTTGAATGTTACCAGCCACTTTATATTGTCATAATCACTTTTATTATTGGGGTCTTGGGTTTTTTTATCAATGGTATAACAGGCTTCCAAACCGTATTTTTCGCTCATTTTATTACAAAATTCTACCGCATCATACCAATTGACTTGCTCAACAGGATGGTTAGCTCCCTTAAAATGACTTGGATTTTTGTCCATAATTGCCTGCCATTGTTGTTGAGTGACCGGTGTTTTGCCTATCAAAAAACTATTGACTTTGGCAGTATAGTTATCTTGTTTGTACTCACCATCTTGTACAAGTACAAATCTTCCAATTTCTGAATAGAAAAATTTGACCATATCCATTCCAGCGAAGCCATTTTCAGCTAATTTAAGAAAAAAAGATAGTTCTTTATTGGCATGTTGAGCGATAAAAAACTCTAGAATGGACTTGTGAGCAAATTTCCAGCTACTTTGTCCATCACAAGTAAAAAGAGATTGACCGGTTACTTCATTTGGTTTGAGTTGGATATTGTGAGTTTTTGCGATGGTTAGAGCCTCCTCTTTGGTGAGAAAAAGCCCTGTTTTATCAAGATGTTTTTGATAGATAACCAATGCGGCATGCTGAGAGAGTTCTCTTAGATTTTTGATAAAAGCCCCTTGTTCTTTGAGGTATTTGCGTTTTTTAGCCTCTCGAATGAGCCATTTTTCGATGAGGGCTTCATATATGGCATAGGTGGTATCATAAGATGGAGGGGTATCTTCTTCCTCTGTCAGTAAATCATCAATATAGCTCAATAGCATCGGTCTTACTGTTAGTTTGGGTGAGTTTTTGATGATTTGAGCCGCATTTTGTTTCTTTTTTCGCTGCCATATTTTCCAAAAAGGATATTTTTTGTTAAGATATTGTTTGACTTCACCTGTTTCAAAAGGAGAAATATAGAACTTTTTGAAAATATAATATCCGCCTCCATCAGGACGTTTGACTCTTAGTTCATACGGATCATTTTCTTGACCAGGAAAGTATTGAGTACGACAGGTCATTACAACTTCTCGAAAGTGTTGAGTTGCTTCTATGATTTCATCCACTCTTTGGCGAAAAGCCTCTTCGTCAGATATGGTCTCATTTTGTGGTAAAATATATGGGTCTTCATCCAATGCGTCTAGCAAAAGAATGGTATTAATGGCTTTTTCTCTTTTGATTTCTTTGACCAAAGAAAGGGTTTCTTTATTTCCTAAACGAAATAGTTTTATGTCAATATTTTTATCTCGGTGACGATTCCAAAAAGAGACATATTGCATATAGAGATTGACCATAAAGGTCGTTTTTCCCATTCCAGAATCCGCTAAAATGATGTAAAAGCGTTTTCTATCTTTTTTGTTAAAAGCTTTTTTTAGAAAGTGTGGAATCGCATTTGTTTTAATGCCTATATCATCAGAATCGGCAGGTTCATCTTCTTTTGTTGGTGAAACATTTTGAAATTGTGTGGGGATATAATATTGTGTGGCATCTTGTATACTACCATAATCAAATTGAGGCTGGAGGTTTTTAGCCGTTTGGCTATTAATATAGCGAGTATGTACTTTTTTTAGATAATACAGTCCTATGGCTACCCATGAAGCATTGATAAGGGCAGCTATCGCTTTACTTGTTTCTTCAGTAAATCCTAATAGATTTTGAATTAAACTAGCAATAGGAAGAAGGGCAGCAAGTGCCTCTAAAATTTTTTCCATTAGGCGTTGGTTTTAGGTAGATATATAGGGTTTTACCTAAAGATATAAACTTTAATGACATTAATGGAAAAAAGTATATAGATTTTTGGAGTGTGAAGAAAGGAACATTTATGAAGTGAATCATTAATCAATCGGATTGCTAGTTCAGTTTGTGCATAGCAATCCGATTGAAACGACCTATATTTTGCTAGCCCTCTCTTAAATCCTGTGCATCTTGCGCTTCCTTATCAATCAACGACTGTT
>JAHDBB010000513.1:3732-4811 GCA_020630635.1 Chitinophagales bacterium | reverse complement strand
AAAATCGAACTCAATCGCCAAATCAATCAGACCTTAGAACAGATGGCACAAACCCTGTTCAAAAGTTGGTTTGTAGACTTTGACCCCGTATTGGACAACGCCCTTGCACAAGGAAACCCCATACCCGAAGCCCTCCAAACCAAAGCCAACCTCCGAAAACAACAAAAATCAACTTTATCAGCCGATCTACAAGCCCTATTTCCAGCCACCTTTACTTTCAGCGAAGAACTCAACAAATGGATACCAGAAGGGTGGGATGTGAAAAAGTTAAAGGATGTAACCAGTGAAATAAGGAGAGGTGTTGCTCCAAAATACACTGAAGAAAATGATGTTAGAGTGATAAATCAAAAATGTATTAGAAATCATGAAATAAATTTTAATTTATGTAGATTTCATGACTCGAAAAAGAAAAATGTTGATCAGCGATTTCTTGAAATAAATGATGTTCTTATTAACTCTACAGGTGTTGGAACACTTGGCAGAATAGCACAATTACATTCAAAAATAGAACGCTGTATTGTAGATACTCATGTTACTGTTGTCAGAGTAAAACCAGAATACTATTATCCAAATACATTTGGTCGTCTTATTTTGAATAAGGAAAGGATTATTGAACGTTTAGGGGAAGGTAGTACAGGACAGACTGAATTAAAAAGAACAAAACTCAATGAAATACATGTAATTGTTCCACCAAGAAAGTTGCAAGAAATATCAGAAGTTCACTTTTCTATTTGGGTTAATGAATTAACTTTAAATAATCAACAAACCCAAACCCTAACCCAACTCCGAGACACTTTATTACCGCAACTGATAACAGGAAAACTCAGCGTACCCGAAGCCATGTTACAAATAGACACCACTTTAGAAAACCCTTGATAGCGATAGAGACCATGCCAATTAGCCCTGATAACAGTGGTATGGCTGCTCGAAGCCAAGCACAGATGCAAGGCACTTTCAAAGTGCCTTACATCTCAAGCAGCTAGCAGCCATAAGAACGGATAGCAGGACGACCCAAGCCGACGAAGCACCGAACCCTTCGCTCCTAGCCTAAAAGAATAATAGAATGATAGGATTTTTCG
>JAHDBB010000513.1:0-3632 GCA_020630635.1 Chitinophagales bacterium | reverse complement strand
GCACCGAACCCTTCGCTCCTAGCCTAAAAGAATAATAGAATGATAGGATTTTTCGGGATTTATAGGATTTATTTGATACTCAAATTAGGATGAAGCCCCAAAAAGAACGGAAAGAACCCTTTACTTCATTCTTTAGGATGAAGTCCCGAAAAGAACCGAAAGAATCCTTTACTTCATTCTTTAGGATGAAGTCCCGAAAAGAACCGAAAGAATCCTTTACTTCATTCTTTAGGATGAAGCCCCGAAAAGAATCCCTTTACTTCCTTCTTTAGGATGAAGCCCAAAACAAAAAAAAATGCCCAAATTCACCGAAGCCCAACTAGAAAAAGCCTTTATAGAACTCTTAGAAAAAGAAGGCTATCCCCATCATATCGGCAGCACCCTTGACCGAACCGAAGAAGCCGTCTTGATCGAAGCCGACCTCAAAACCTTTTTGCAAACCCAGTATCAAAGTCAAGGCATTACCGACCTCGAAATCGACTCCATCATTCGCCAACTCCAACACCTGCCAGCCTCCGACCTTTACGAAAGCAATAAGACCATTATGCGATGGTTAGCCGACGGTTTTATCCTCAAACGAGAAGACCGCAGCCAAAAAGACATCTTTATCCACCTGATAGATTACAGCGGCTTACAAGAACAAAAACAAGGTCAAAACCTCGACCACATCGACGCTGCTTCCCCATCTCCACCGCCTTACCCTGCCGATAACAACCTTTATAAATTCGTCAATCAACTTACTATTGTTGGTAGTGAAACCCGTATTCCAGACGGTATTTTGTATATCAATGGCTTACCCGTCGTCGTCTTTGAATTCAAATCAGCCATTAGAAAAGAAGCTACGATTTATGATGCCTACAAGCAATTGACGAACCGTTACAAAAGAGACATTCCAGCACTCTTTAAATACAACGCTTTTTGTGTCATCAGCGATGGAGTCAATAACAAAGCAGGTTCCTTTTTCGCCAGTTATGATTTTTATTATGCTTGGAGACGAGTCGCAGGATTAGCCAAAGACGTGGACGGTTTTGACAGCATGTTTACCCTTGTTCAAGGCATGTTGCATCCCAAGCGTTTACGAGACATCATCCGCAACTTTATCTATTTGCCCGACACCTCCAAAAAAGATGAAAAAATCGTGTGTCGTTACCCACAATATTATGCCGTTAGAGCCTTGTATGAAAACATCAAAAAAGCCCAAAAACCATCGGGTAGCGGAAAAGGAGGAACTTATTTTGGAGCAACCGGTTGTGGCAAGAGTTTTACCATGCTTTTCCTCACTCGTTTATTGATGAAAAGCCTGTATTTTGAAAGTCCCACCATTGTTTTGATTACAGATCGAACTGACTTGGACGATCAATTGGCAGGACAATTTACCAAAGCCAAAAAGTACATTGGAGACAACACCATTGTGAGTGTCAAAAGCCGAGCGCATTTGAGAGAGCTATTGCAAGGAAGAGAAAGTGGAGGCGTATTTCTCACCACCATTCACAAATTTACCGAAGACCTCCAGCTATTGACCCAACGCAACAACATCATTTGCATCTCCGACGAAGCCCATCGAAGCCAAATCAATTTAGAACAAAAAGTACGAGTGACGGATAAAGGGGTTAAAAAGACCTACGGTTTTGCCAAATATTTGCACGATTCCTTACCCAATGCCACCTATGTCGGCTTTACAGGAACGCCCATTGATGCCACGATGGATGTATTTGGTCAAGTTGTGGATGCCTACACCATGACCGAATCCGTCAAAGACGAAATTACCGTTAGGATTGTCTATGAAGGCCGAGCCGCCAAAATCGCCTTACAAAATAGCGAATTAGAAAAGATAGAAAAATACTATGAAGCGGCAGCCGAAGCAGGAGCCAACGAATACCAAATTGAAGAAAGTAAAAAGGCAACAGCCACGATGCATTCTATTTTGGGCGACCCAGACCGATTAAAAGAAGTCGCCGCCGATTTTGTCAAACATTATGAAAATCGCATCGAAGAAGGAGCGACCGTTAAAGGAAAAGCCTTGTTTGTGTGTAGCAAAAGAGAGATTGCCTTTCGATTTTATAAAAACTTAATCGCTTTGCGTCCTGAATGGGCAGAGGTCAAAGTTGCCGAAGACGGAGCCGAATTGACCGAAAAAGAAAAGAAGGAAATCAAGCCTATGGAACGGGTTAAAATGATTATGACCAGAGGCAAAGATGATGAAAAAGAGATGTATGATTTATTGGGAACCAAAGAGTATCGAAAAGAATTAGACCGACAATTTAAAAATGAAAAATCTAATTTTAAAATTGCCATTGTCGTCGATATGTGGCTGACAGGATTTGACGTTCCTTTCTTAGACACCATTTACATTGACAAACCCATCCGCCAACACAACCTCATCCAAACCATCTCTAGAGTCAACCGAAAATATAAAGGCAAAAATAAAGGCTTAGTGGTCGATTATATCGGCATCAAAAACCAAATGAACTTAGCCTTAGCGAAATACAACAAAGGAGCAAAAGACAATTTTGAAGACATCCGACAATCCTTAGTAGTCGTCAGAAATCATCTAGACCTCATCGCCAAAATCTTCCATCAATTCGACAGCTCCAAATATTTCAACGGTTCCGCCTTAGAACAATTGAACACCCTCAATATGGCGGCAGAATATGTCCAAGCCACCCAAAAATTAGAAACCCGATTTATGGGTTTGGTTCGACGATTAAAAGCCGCTTATGATATTTGTGCAGGAAGTGAAGAACTGACCCAAAAAGAAAGAGACTATACCCATTTTTATTTAGCGATTCGCACCATCATTTTCAAACTCACCAAAGGAGATGCACCCGATACCGCCCAAATGAATGCGAAGGTAAGAGAGATGATAAAAGATGCATTGCAAAGCGAAGGCGTAGAAGAAATCTTTAAAATGGGAGAAGACAATGAAGTCCAACAAGATATTTTTGATGAAGCGTATTTGGATAAAATCAACAAAATAAAATTACCCAATACCAAGCTCAAATTACTTCAAAAATTGTTAGCCAAAGCCATTGAAGCCATCAAAAAAGTCAATAAGATGAGAGGCATTGATTTTACCAAAAAGATGCAATTTTTGGTAGGAAAATACAATGAACGAGAACAAAATGACACTTATAGAAGTGAAGTTTATGAAGAAATGGCAGAAGAATTAACGCAGCTTATTTGGGAAGTTCGCAAAGAATTTTCAGCAGGCGATGACTTAGGCATTGACTTTGAAGAAAAAGCCTTTTATGATATACTCAAAACCTTGTGTGTCCAATATGATTTTACCTATCCAGAAGATCGCCTTATTAATTTAGCCAAAGCCGTCAAAGACTTAGTAGCCGAACAAGCCAAGTTTCCAGATTGGAATAAACGGGATGATATCAAGGCTGCTTTGAAAGTAGGACTCATTTTATTATTGGATGAACATGGCTATCCACCTGTCGAACGAGATGAAGTCTATGTAGAGATATTTGAGCAAGCGGAGAATTTTAAGAAGAATAGATAGTTGTTCTTTGTGTAGTCCTGTATTGGTAATGCCGTATTTTAGCGAATCGTAACTTTTTCACAAGGGATTGAAATCCCTCGTTCAAAAGAAACTAAAAATTTCAAAGAGAAGGAGAATATTGTAG
>JAHDBB010000014.1:21936-28493 GCA_020630635.1 Chitinophagales bacterium | reverse complement strand
TTTTTTGTCTTTTTTCTTTCCCAAAAACCAAACTTTTTTCTTTCCTTAACGTATAATAAGTTAAACAATATAATTAAAATAATGGGGCTAAGAAGTTGTTACCTTTAACAACCAGACCCGAATGAATTAAATTCTAAGTTCAAATATCTAAATTCTAAAGTGGTCCAGTTACTATATATTCTGTCCGTTATAAAATAGACCCGATAGTAGCGGTATGAATGTAAGAGCGTTGGCTTCGTAAAACTTGGCTGCATTCATAAGAGCGAATAGCGGGGAGACCTGTTGCGATGAAAGAGTAATAACCCTTCTCTCCAAGAAAAGAAAAACTGCAAATTTTCCCCTTCACACTCTCCTACTCCTTTTTATAGCCTATTTTCTAAGTACACTTAATTGCTTGGAAATGATTGAAATATATTTGATGATTCATTTGTGAGAACAGATGCTATCTGTTCCTACTATATTCATATATTAATAAAAAAAAGCCCCACCTTCCGTAGAAGATGAGGCTTGAAGCTAAACTTATTGTTGGGAATGGTAAAACAAATATCTTATATATTTTATCTTTGACATTTTCTAATCTATTTCAGTAAAAATACTCATCGTAGCTCTGCTATGATTCCGTTTTTTACTTCATAGACTTAAAAAATCTCTTTGCTAAAATGATATAATTTATTATTTAATCATTCCTTTAGCTAGAAACGATTATCGTCTCAATTCTATAAATCCTTGTCGTAAGATGGCTTTCCCTTCTTCGTCAGTGATTGTTAATTGATAGAAATACGTTCCTTCTTGAAGTTGCTTTCCATAAGCTTGGCTCATTCCATTCCATTGAACGCTACGTCCAATTGTTGTTTCATTATAAACTGATTGACCCATTTTGTTAAAGATAACAATGTTGGCTTCAAAATCAGTACCCATTGTCTCTAATGCATCAACTACAAACATTTCATTTACACCATCACCGTTAGGTGTAATAATATTTGGAATGCTCATTGTCTCAAACTCGCTGATATTTTCAGTTGTTGCCATTCTGAAGGCTTCACCTGGCATATCACACTCTTCGCTTACGCTGATAAAGACAAAAGTAGTATCACATTCTCCAGCTTCATTACAACCGACAACCTCCAATACTTCGTCTCCAATAAAGGCAGGAAGTGGACGGTAAGTGAAGCACATTTCATCTACGATGTTTAAGCTACATTCAAAGAACAATGGATTAACTTCTTCCATCACTGCATCGTCAATACAGAAATCAACACATAATTCTAATGCATCGTAAGGGAATGGCAATGTACAAACGCTGTAATCATTGTCACAACCATCAACTGGTACTTCATCTACAAAGATGCTTACAGTTGTTTGAGAAGAACCACCATTACCATCACAAATTGTGTAAGTAAACTCATCTTCTCCAACAAATCCATCTGCTGGTGTGTAAGTAAAGGTTCCATCTTCGTTAATCATCAATGTTCCATTTTCAGGTTCCGCATCTCCTACTTGTAAACAAATACCGATTTCATCTCCATCTGGGTCGCTATCATCATCCAATACAGCAATGATCACAGGCTGTCCTTCCATCGTTGTCTCTGTATCTGGGATCGCTACTGGATTGTCATTGTCTATCATTTCAGGTGCAACTACGACTGTAACCGTTGCGGTACTGATTGCTCCGTTTTCATCACAGATCGTGTATTCAAAAGTATCTGTTCCAGATAAGCCATCCGCAGGAATATAAGTAATGGTATTGTTGCCATTGATAATGATGGTTCCATCTTCTGGTGGTAACTCATCACCTTGCATACAAATATTCAACTCATCTCCATCTGGATCACTGTCATTGCTTAATACAGGAATGGTAATTACTGTATCGAATGGTGTTTCATTTGAATCATCTTGTGCAACTGGTGGGTTGTTGTTGATTCCGCCACAGTCTCCAACTTCTACTAAATAAGTTAATGTATCACAAACATCTGCTGGGCTACATCCTACAATTGTAACAGTATCTAATCCGATTAACTCAAAACTTGGTAGTGGTGTGTATCGGATACAAGAATCATTTACGATTACGATGCTGCAATCAAAAGCAGAAGTTCCTTCTGTTACCATAAAGTCTGTTCCAAAAGCACAGAACTCAGTACAGATGATAACAGGTGTTACTGGACCTGTACACGCTTGTAAGAATTCAGGATCTTCACAGTATTCACAAGAACCGTCGTCTTGTGTTGCTTCTGGATCGAAGTTCAAAGCAGCTTCATCTGTACAACCTTCAATAACTAAAGTAGTACCTACACATTCACAGTCCGTACCATAGATGTCATTTTCTGTATTGATGTCGCCATCGTCACAAGCTGTACCTGGTACTGCATCGCCTCCACAATTGCCTTCACAATCTAACTCTAAGCAAGTATCATTGTCTACTGTTGCTTCTGGGTCGTAGTTACACGCTTCACTGTCTGTACATCCTTCAATAACTGGCGTACAATCTTCTCGTACAACTTCAATTGAAGTAGATGATAATTCGTAACAATCTGCACTCAAATCACTTAAAGGAGAACCTACTGGAACGTTTAATGTGCCTTCGTAAGCTACACCCCAAATTTGACAAGTACCTGGATCTACTCCTTCAAAAGAGAAGTCTGGACCATCTGCTGGACCTGCTAAAATCTCGCTACCATCTTCGTTGGTCACAACATAAGCATAGCCGCTTCCTACATTGCCCTCTACCGCTACTGTAATAATATCGTCAACGTCATCGCCAATTGTACAAATAACTGTTGAACCGCTTTCTACTGTGATGTCTCCACCGTCTACTAATGTACATGGATCAATCATTTGACCTGTACATTCACAATCATCATTGTACATATCATTTTCTGTGTTGGCATCTCCGTCATCACAAGCTGTACCTGGTGTTACATCTCCTCCACAGTTGCCTTCACAGTCTAACTCTAAACAAGAATCATCATCAACATTGGCATTTGGATTGTAGTTACATGCTTCACTGTCCATACAACCTGGTATCATAATCACTACTCCTTCACATTCACAGTCATCATTGTAGAAGTCATTTTCTGTTCCTGCATCTCCATCATCACAGGCTGTACCTGGTGTTGCATCGCCTCCACAATTGCCTTCACAATCTAAGGTTAAACAAGAAGCATCATCTACTGTTGCATCTGGATTATAGTTACAGGCTTCGCTGTCTGTACATCCTTCGATTACGATGGTTACGCCTGCACATTCACAGTCATCATTGTATTGATCGTTTTCTGTACTTGCATCTCCATCATCACAAGCTGTACCTGGTGTTGCATCACCTCCACAGTTGCCTTCACAATCTAAAGCTAAACAAGATCCATCGTCTGCATTAGCTTCGGGATTGTAGTTACATGCTTCGCTGTCTGTACAACCTTCAACCACCTCTACAGGTGTACAATCTTGTCGTACAACTTCAACTGAATTCATTGATAAGTCGTAACAATCTGCACTTAAATCACTTAAAGGAGAACCTACAGGAACGTTTAATGTACCTTCATAAGCTACACCCCAGATTTGACAAGTACCAGGTTCGATTCCTTCAAAAGTGAAGTCTGGACCGTCAACTGGACCTGCTAAAATTTCGCTACCATCTTCGTTGGTGATAACAAAAGCATATCCACTTCCTGCATTACTTGCTACTGCTACTGTAATTGTATCAATAACTTCATCTCCAACTGTACAAATAACCGTTGAAACACCGCTTTCTACTAAGATAACTCCACCATCTACTAATTCACATGGATCAGCTCCTGTCACAAATCCAGCATCTACGTTATCTACACAGAAGTCTTCTTCTACTACTAAGAAGCCTGTCATACCGTTGGCATCTGCATCGTTGTCCATTCCATCATTACCAACATTTTGAGTGGTAAAGGCATAATCACTACCTTCAGGGATTTCAAAAGTTACTTGATAGAAATCGAAAGGCTGTAATTCAGTAAAGATGTATGCACCATTGCTTGCAGTCGTTGTATTGAACATTAATGCGCCATTTCCCATCAAGCTCACATTTACACCTTCTAATAAGGGCTCACCATCATCTCTAACACCATTGCCATTTTCATCTAACCAAACAACTCCTTGAATCTTACCAGGTCTCACTTCATTTACTGTTAAACTTGCACTATCTTGATCATCTTCTGTGTCATCACCATTGTTTGGCATAGAATCAACATCTGTTTGATCGGCTGCTGTAATCTCTGCAACATTAATAACTGTACCAAAGTCATCAACAAATGCCTCAATTGTTAATTGAGCAAAGTCATTGACTCCTAAATCTCCGATAATCCAAAGACCTGTTGTCTCGTCATAGCTTCCTTGTGTAGCAGTAGCCGCTGAGAATGCTAACTCTGCTGGTAATAAATCAGTTACTTCAATTCCTGTAGCATTAGAAGGTCCTTCATTTGTTACAATAATACTATACTCTACAGGTGAACCTAAGAAGAACTCACCTTCTGTCTCTAATGATTTAGTTAATTCTAGGTCGATTAACTCTCCCCCAACCATTGCAGCATCTTGATCATCTTCACCAGGAATATTATTATCAGGTGTCGAGTCGCTATCTGGTTGGTCACTGTTGGTTACTTCTGCAACATTGGTATAAGGACCAACGCCTTGTACTGTTACTGTAATATCTAATGTTTCGATGTCTCCTGCATTCAAATCACCAATTGTCCAAAGACCAGTTGTTTCGTCATAACTTCCTGTACTTGCATCAGCACTTACAAAAGTTAAACCTGCTGGTAATTCGTCTGTTACCTCAACATTGGTTGTATTTGCTGGACCAAAGTTTTGAACTGTAATGGTAAAGGTAGTTGTACCTCCTACTGTTACAGAAGCATTATCTACCTCTTTAGTCAATTCTAAGTCTGCTACTAATGTTGCAGGATCAACAGAACTTGTAATACTATCATTGTCTTCGTCATCCTCACTTTGATCTCCATCATCATTGTCTGGTGTAGAGTCGATATCTGTTTGATCGGCTGCTGTCACTTCTGCAATATTTGAAATAGTTCCTTCAGATAAGATAGTTGCTACAATTTCAAGGCTAATTGTTTCATTAGCATCTAATTCTCCAACACTCCAAATTCCAGTAGCTTCATCATAGTTTCCTGTTGTAGAAACAAATTCTAAAGAAGCAGGAAGTTGATCTTGTACTTCAATACCTGTTGCGTCACCAGGACCTTCATTGGTTAATGTCAATGTATAGGTTACTGTTTCACCAACAAAAGCATTAGAAGTTTGAGAAGATTTTACTAACTCCAAGTCAATACCAGAACCACTTACGGTTATATCGTCTTGATCATCTTCATCTGGATCATTGTTATCTGGCGTAGAGTCTGGATCATCTTTATCACTGTTGGTTACTTCAGCTACATTGTTGATCGCTCCTAAGCTAGTTACTGTAGCAACGATTTCTAATGTTTCTGATTGACCATCTATTAAAGTTCCAACATTCCATTCACCAGTTGTTTCATCATAAGAACCTTGACTTTCGTCTGCACTTACAAATGCTAAACCTGCTGGTAATTCATCTGTTACTTCCACACCTCCTGCACTAGCTGGACCGTTGTTTTGAACTGTAATCGTGTAGGTTACATTGTCTCCTAAGTTAACAATTGAAACATCAGCTACTTTCGTCAATTCTAAATCAGCTAATAATGTTGAAGGATCAACTTCAGCAGTAATACCTGCATTGTCTTCATCATCTTCACTTTGATCTCCATCATCATTGTCAGGAGTAGAATCAATATCCATTTGATCCGCAGAAGCTACTTGAGCAACATTTGAAATATCACCAGAGAATAAAATAGTCGCTGTAATTTCAAGAGTTGCAGATTCATTTACTCCTAAAGAACCTACTGTCCAAATACCTGTATTCTCGTTGTAGTCTCCGTTAGCACTTACAAATTCAAGTGTTGAAGGAAGATTATCTTCTACTGTAATACCTGTCGCAGTTCCAGTACCTTCATTGGTTAAAGTCAATGTATAAGTTACATCATCACCAACGAAAGCACTTTCAATATCTGCTGATTTTATTAACTCTAAGTCAATCGCTAAACCAGTTACTGTTGCTGCGTCTTCATCATCTTCACTTTGGTCTCCATCGTCATTTGCAGGAGTAGAATCAATATCTTCTTGATCCGCCGCTGTTACTTGTGCAACATTTGTGATAGAACCAATTGACTCTAAAGTTACTTCAATCTCTAAGTCAGCAGATTCGCCATTTGCTAAAGCTCCTACTGTCCAAAGACCTGTTGAAGCATTGTAGAATCCTTGACTTGCATTATCTCCAACATAGCTTACGCCACTTGGTAACATATCAAATACTTCGATACCTGTTGCATCATCTGGTCCTTCATTCATTACAGAAATTGTGTAAGTAAATGTTTCTCCTAAATTCAATGCAGTTGCATCTACTGTTTTTGATAATTCAAGGTCAATCATTGGATCTGGAACTGGTTCTGCTTCTACCGTTGAAGCGTCCTCATCATCTTCACTTTGATCACCGTCATCAT
>JAHDBB010000014.1:0-21836 GCA_020630635.1 Chitinophagales bacterium | reverse complement strand
CCATCTCCATCTTCATCATTGAATACAGTATCTCCGATTGAACCTAATGGATCTTCATTGAAACCAAAGTCGGCATCTTCATAATCTTCACCTTCTCCCAAAGTCACATCATCTGTTCCTGCTGTTGTTAAACTTGTTCCATCTGGTCCTGCCCCTACTGTTACTGTATAGTTACCTTCTGGTAAGTTCTCGAAAATATAATTACCATTGTTATCAGTAATTGTGGTTTCTGTTGTGCCATCTGGGTAAGTTAAAGTAACTGTTACTCCTGAAATTCCTTCTTCTCCTGCATCTTGTATACCATCTCCATCTTCATCATTGAATACAGTATCTCCGATTGAACCTAAATCATCAATCATTACATTTGCAGCATCTTCATCATCTTCATTTTGATCTCCATCATCATTATTTGGAGTAGAGTCAATATCATCTTGATCAGCAGCAGAAACTTGTGCAACATTTTCAATATCACCTGCAGATAATGCCATTACTTCAATATCCAAAGTAGCTGTTTCACCTACTGCAAGACTTCCAATATTCCAGATACCTGTAAACTGATTATAAGTACCTGTTGAAGCAGAAGAACCAATATAAAGTACTCCTGTTGGTAATTGGTCATAAACTTGAACTCCTGTTGCATTATTAGGACCTTCATTGATTACAGTTAATGTATAAGAGAATGTACCTCCTATTTCTATCATAGTAATATCAACTGTTTTAGTCAACTCTAAATCAATAAACATTGGTAGTTCAGTAAATCCAAAGTCTGCATCTACATATTCTTCACCTTCTCCTAAATTCACATCATCTGTTCCATTGGTTGTTAAGTTGGTTCCTTCTGGACCTTCACCTACAGTAACTGTATAATTACCTGCTGGTAAATCTTCAAAGATGTAGTTTCCATCTCCATCTGTTGTCGTTGTCTCTGTTGTACCATCAGGGTAAGTTAAGATAACTGTCACTCCTTGAATACCCATTTCTCCTGGATCTTGTACACCATCTCCATCTTCATCAAAGAAGACTGTATCTCCTATTGAACCATTTTCTGGAATATCTTCAGCTTCTACGATTGCAATATCCTCATCATCCTCACTTTGGTCTCCGTCATCATTGTTTGGAGTAGAATCTATATCCATTTGATCTGCAGCAACCACTTGTGCAATATTTTCAAATGTTCCACCTTGTGCAGCAGTAACATCTATATCTAAAGTAACTGTACCTCCTACTGCAAGATTTCCAATATTCCAAATACCTGTAAAGCTATTATAAGAACCTGTTGATAAAGAACTGCCTAAGTAAGTTAATCCAACTGGTAATTGATCTAAGACTTGAACTCCTGTCGCATCACTTGGTCCTTCATTTGTCAGAGTCAATGTATATGTAAAGGTATCTCCTGCCGTAACACTTGTTGTATTGGCTGTTTTTACCAATTCAAGATCAATCAATTCAATTTCTTCCTCTGCTGAAATTGACGCACTATCTTCATCGTCTTCACTTTGATCTCCATCATCATTATTTGGAGTAGAATCAACATCTGGTTGATCCGCTGCTAATACTTGTGCAGTATTAGTGAAATCTCCTGCTTGCTCTACATTAGCAACAATGGCTAATTCATAGGTTGCTCCAACAGCGACATCACCAATGGTCCAAGCTCCTGTTGATGGAATGTAAGAACCTGTTGTGGTTGTATGCGTTAAGTAACTCAATCCAGTTGGTAATAAATCTATCACTTGAACTCCTGTTGCATCACTTGGTCCTTCATTGTTCAAAGTAATTGTAAAACTAACAGGCTCTCCTACAAGTACATTCGTTACATCAGACACTTTAGTTAAGTTAAGATCAATTAATTTAACTTCAATACTTGCAGAACCTTGATCATCCTCTTCTTCTATTCCATTAGCTGGAGTAGAATCTGGATCAACTTGGTCAACTGCTGTAATCTCTGCTGTATTGGTAATGATACCAGGAAGATTGGCTTCAACTGTAATGGTTAATATTTCCGTTTCACCAACTAATAAATTATCTAATGTCCAAATTCCTGTTTCTACATTATAAGCTCCATCTGTTGGAGAAGCCGTTACAAAACTTGCACCTGTTGGTAATAAATCTGTGATTTCAATATTAGTAGCTTCTGATGCACCATTATTTTCAACCTCAATTACATAAGTATATTGATCTCCATAATTTACACATTCTAAGTTACCATCAATGTATTTAATCAACTCTAAATCTGCACCAACACCGTTAATTGTTGCACAATCTGCATCATCTTCACACGTACAACTTACTTCTGGAGAAGAGTCAATATCTACTTGGTCAGCTTCAACAATTTCAGCACAATTTGTAAATGTACCACCTTCTTCTACTAAAGTTTCTATTTCGATACTCATACATTCTCCTGCTGGAACAGTTCCAACTCCCCAACGATCTACTGTTGCATCATAAGCTCCATTTGAACTTAAATAACTACAAGCTGTTGGGAAAGCATCACTTACTACAACTCCTGTTGCATCACTTGGTCCATCATTACAAACTTCAATTGTAAAGACGACAATATCTCCAATAGCAGCTTCATAAACATCTGCTGTTTTTGTTAAAGATAGATCAATTTGTTCTCCTGTAATCGTTACTGCATCTTCATCATCCTCATTTTGATCTCCATCATCATTATTTGGTGTAGAATCTATATCAGCTTGATCAGCAGCACTTACTTGAGCAACATTTTCAAAGGTACCGCCTTCTGTTACTTCTGCTATAATATTTAAAATGGTCACTTGACCATTTGCTAAATTACCAATATTCCAGGTGAAAGTAGCTGGATTGTAAGCTCCTGCATCAGCAGTTGATGAAATATAAGTTAAGCCTGTTGGTAAAATATCTAATACTTCAACCCCTGTCGCATCATTTGGTCCTTCGTTGCTAACTGTAATGGTGTATGTAACTTGTTCACCGATATTAACAGAAGTAACATCTACTGTTTTAGTCAATGCTAAATCAACAATCATTGGTTCTTCTGTAAATCCAAAGTCAGCATCTAAGAACATTTCCCCTGATGCTAAAGTAACTGTATAAGAATTTGGAGTAGAGATATTGGTTCCATCTGGTCCATCTCCAACAATTACTTCGTATGTATCTGCTGGTAAATCTTCAAATAAATAGAATCCTTGTCCATCTGTTTGCATAGTACCAACTACATTTCCATTTCCATCAATTAAAGTAACTGTTACGTTTGGAATACCCACTTCTCCCGCATCTTGGATGCCATCTCCATCTGTATCAAACCAGACATAATCTCCAATTGTACCTAATTCATCTACTATAATCGTTGCAATATCCTCATCATCTTCACTTTGGTCACCGTCATCATTACCTGGAGTAGAATCTATATCCATTTGGTCAGCAGCACTTACTTGTGCTACATTATCAAATGTTCCTCCTTCTGTTGCAATAGCTGTAATATCTAAAGTAACTGAAGCATTTACGTCTAAAGAACCGATATACCAAATTCCTGTAAAGCTACTGTAAATACCTGTACTTGGTGCAATATTCGTTACTTGTAAGCCTGCAGGTAATAAATCAAATGCTTCTACACCCGTTGCTGTAATTGGTCCTTCATTTGTTACAGTAATAGTGTAAGTAAATTCTTCACCTAAACTTACAACTGATGCATCTACAGTCTTAGTTAATTCAAGATCAATACCTGAAAGTGTTGTAACTGTTGCAGCATCTTCATCATCTTCACTTTGGTCACCATCATCATTATTTGGTGTAGAATCTATATCTTCTTCATTAACCTGGAATACTTGAGCAACGTTGGTAATGTCACCTTCACCTGTTACCAATACTTCTAAGATCAATGTTTCAGTTGTTCCTGCTGGAAGGCTTGCTAATGTCCAAATACCATTTGAAGCATTGAATGTACCCAAAGAAGGTGTTGCATTTACAAATGAAAGACTTGTTGGTAACTGATCTGAAACTCTTACTTCTGTTGCGTCCGCTGGACCTTCATTGGTTAAAGTAATCGTATAGTTGAAAGTACCACCTTGTTCTATAATGTTAACATCAGCTACTTTAGTTAATTCTAAGTCAACTAAATCCATTGAACTTTCAATAATTGCAGCATCCTCATCATCTTCACTTTGATCTCCATCATCATTATTTGGTGTAGAATCTATATCTTCTTGATCAGAAGCTATCACTTGTGCAACATTTTCAATAGTTCCTTCGCCTTTCACCTCTACTGTAATTACAATACTTACACTTTCTCCTACTGGAATATCACCAATAAACCAGATTCCCGTGAAGCTGCTATAAATACCTTGTGTTGGTTCTGCTCTCACTAATGATAAACCTAAAGGCAATTGATCAAATACCTCAACTCCTGTTGCATCGCCAGGTCCTTCATTCGTTACTGTAATTGTATAATTAACTTGGTCTCCAACACTGACAGATGTTGCATCTACTACTTTAGTTAATTCTAAATCAATTGGTAAATCATTGAAACCAAAGTCCGCATCTACATAATCTTCTCCTGCCCCTAAAGACACACTATCTGTTCCTGAAGTTGTTAATGATGTTCCTGCTGGTCCATCTCCAACTGTTACAACATAATCACCTGCTGGTAAATCTTCAAAAAGGTATAAACCATCAGCATCTGTTGTCGTTGTTGCTGTTGTTCCATCTGGATAAGTTAAAGTAATTGTTACATTTGAAATTCCTTCTTCATTTGGATCTTGAACACCATCTCCATCTTCATCAAACCAAACATAATCTCCAATAGAACCTAAATCTCCAATCATTACTTCAACATCATCTTGGTCATCTTCTGTTGAATCATTGTTATTTGGAGTAGAATCAATATCTTCCTGATCTGCTGCGATTACTTGAGCTGTATTTATAGTTGTTCCTTCACTTATTGCTTCTACTGTAATATCTAAAGTAACAGTACCACCATTTGCTATGTCACCAATAGTCCAAACACCTGTTGCACTGTTATAAGTGCCATCCGTCGTGTTAGAACTTACATAAGCAACTGCCGATGGTAAGTTATCTAATACCTCAACTCCTGTTGCATTGGCAGGTCCTTCATTCGTTACTGTAATAGTATAAGTAAATTGATCTCCGATAAACAATGGAGCTTCTACATCAGACATTTTTACAACTGCTAAATCAATTGGTAAATCGTTGAAACCAAAGTCTGCATCTTCATACTCTTCCCCTGGCGCTAATGAAACACTATCAGAACCTGGCGTTGTTAATGAAGTTCCGTCTGGTCCATCTCCAACTGTCACAACATAGTTACCTTCTGGTAAATCTTCAAAAATATAATTTCCATTAGCATCTGTTGTCGTTGTATCCATTGTACCATCAGGATAAGTTAAGATAACTTCAACTTCTTCAATACCCATCTCACCTGGATCTTGAACACCATCTCCATCCTCATCAAAGAATACTGTATCTCCAATAGAACCTAATTCACCAATCATTACTTCTTCTTCATCTTGATCATCTTCTGTTGGATCACTATTATTTGGAGTGGAATCAATATCTTCTTGATCTGCTGCAATTACTTGTGCAATATTTACAGTTGTTCCTTCTCCAATAGCCTCTACTAAAATTTCCAAAGTAGCTGTTTCACCATTAGCTAATCCACCAATAGTCCACACACCTGTTGTACTATTGTAAGTGCCTGCGGTTACATTTGAACTCACATAAGCAACTGCTGATGGTAAGTTATCTAATACCTCAACTCCTGTTGCATTACCTGGACCTTCATTAATGATAGTAACAGTATAAGTAAATTGATCTCCAATGAATAATGGTGTAGCAGCATCTGATGTCTTTGTTACTTCTAAATCAATTAACTCATCATCAAAACCAAAGTCAGCATCTAAGTAATCTTCTCCTGCTCCCAACATTACTGTATCAGAACCAGGAGTTGTTAAAGTAGTTCCTGCTGGTCCTCCATTTACTTCTACTATATAAGTTCCTTCTGGCAAATCATCAAATAAGTAGAATCCATTTTCATCAGTTGTAGTAGTTCCTATGATATTATTATTCTCATCGTATAACAAAACTGTTACATTTGAAATACCCATCTCACCTGGATCTTGAATTCCATCTCCATTTTCATCTAACCAAACATAATCTCCAATAGAACCTAATAAATCAACTGGAGTATAACAGAAATCAATATCTAAGTTTTCTTCTCCTGCCATTAAATCAATGATGTATTCACCAGTAGAAGTTAATATTGTACTTTCTGGACCTTCTCCTACTACAATAGCATAAGTGCCTGGTTCTAAATCTTCAAATAAATAGTACCCATTTGCATCAGTATAAGTTACTGTTTTGCTACCATCTGGATTATATAATGTAATCTCTACACCAGGAATTCCTGTTTCTCCTGGATCAATTACTCCATTTCCATTTAAGTCTAAACAAACATAATCTCCAATGCTTCCTAATCCATCTGAGTCGATAGAGCTGCTGTCTTCATCATCTTCACTTTGATCACCATCATCATTATTAGGAGTAGAGTCAATATCTGGTTGATCTGCTGAAGCAACTTGTGCTGTATTGATGATATCCTCACCTTCTGCAATTATTTCTACAATTACTTCTAAAGTTACATTTTCCCCTGCTGCTAAATCTCCTACATTCCAAATACCTGTTGCCGATGAATAAACACCTACTGGATTGGTTCCAATATAAGCAACTTGTGATGGTAATTGATCCATTACAGTAACACCTGTTGCATCACCAGGACCTTCATTTACTAAAGTTAAGGTGTAAGTAATTTGATCCCCAACAAAAACAGAAGAAGAAACATCTGCCATTTTTACTAATTCCAAATCAATTAACTCTCCTCCAAATCCGAAGTCAGCATCTACGTAATCTTCTCCATTTCCTAAAGGAACAGTCATTGTTCCAGGAGTTGTTAACATAGTTCCATCTGGTCCTTCTCCTACTTCTACAATATAAATACCTCCTGGCAATTCATCAAATAAGTATTCGCCATTGTTATCTGTATAGGTCGTATCCATAGAGCCATCAGGATTAGTCAAAATAACTTCTATACCTGGAATACCTGGCTCACCTGGATCTTGAATACCATCATTATCTTCATCTAACCATACAAAATCTCCAATAGATCCTAATGGTGTAAATCCTGCATCAATCGTTGGATCATTTTCTCCAACAGTCAAGTTAATGATAGCCGTTTGACCTGTAATTTGGTCAGCATTACTATCTGTATCATTACCATCATCTCCTCCACCTTGTGAAGTTGGTTGATAGCTATTTGGAGCATCAAATTCTACAATGTAGTCACCTGGTGCTAATTCCGTAAATTCATAGAAACCACCATTCACTGTTGTAGTAGATTCTAATAAATTACCGTTAGCATCTAAAAGATTTACTAGAATACCATCTAAACCTGGTTCTGTAGGATCTTGTATACCATCACCGTTTTCATCTAACCATACAAAGTTTCCTAAGGACGCTTGTCCAAATCCAAAATCAGCATCTACATAATCTTCACCTTCTCCAAGTGTTACATTATCTGTTCCTGGAGTGGTTAACCCTGTATCTTCTGGTCCATCTCCAACAGTAACAATATAATCTCCCGCTGGTAAGCCTTCAAAGATATACATACCATCAGCATTAGTGGTTGTTGTCTCCATTGTACCATCAGGATAAGTCAAAGTAACTGTTACTCCTTGAATACCATCTTCGCCTGGATCTTGTACACCATCTCCGTCTTCGTCAAACCATACAAAATCTCCAATAGATCCTAAGTCGTCTGTATCAATAGTATCACTATCTTCATCATCTTCACTTTGATCCCCATCGTCATTATTTGGTGTAGAATCTATATCTTCTTGGTCAGCGGCTGTTACTTGTGCAATGTTAGTAATATCTCCTGCTGCTATCACTTCTACTGTTAAAGTTAAAGTGTAAGTTGTACCTGCTGGAATATCACCAATCGTCCAAGCTCCCGTAAATGGACTGTAAGAACCTGTTTGCGGGTTAGAAGCAACAAATTCTAATTGTGTTGGTAATTGATCTGTAACTACAACACCTGTTGCATCACCTGGTCCTTCATTAGTAATAGTCAAAGTATAATTAAATTGATCACCAATATAAATTGGTGTTGTAGCGTCAGATACTTTTGCTAATTCCAAATCAATAGGTTCTGCAAAGAATCCAAAGTCTGCATCCAAATAGTCTTCTCCTGCTCCTAACATTACATTGTCCATTCCTGGAGTTGTCAAGTTAGTACCATCTGGTCCTTCGCCAACTGTTACGATGTAGTTTCCTGCTGGTAAGTCTTCAAATAAGTATTCACCATTGTTATCAGTAAGCATTGTATCCATTGTTCCATCAGGGTAAGTTAAAATTACTTCTACTCCTGCAATTCCTGCCTCACCTGGATCTTGCATTCCATCATTGTCTTCATCAAACCATACAAAATCTCCAATAGATCCTAATGGTGTATAACCTGCATCAATAGTTGGGTCATCTTCTCCTACAACTAAAGTAATAATTGCTGTTTGTCCCGTTACTGGGTCTGCATTACTATCTGTATCGTTACCATCATCACCTCCACCTTGTGTAGTTGGATTATAACTGGTTGGTGCAACAAATTCTACAATATAATCACCTGGTGCCAATTGTGTAAACTCATAGAAACCTCCATTCATAGTGGTTGTTGAGCTAATCAAATTGCCCATACCATCCAATAAATTCACAATTACCCCATCAATACCTGGCTCTCCTGAATCTTGGATACCATTACTGTTTTCATCTAACCATACATAGTTTCCTAAAGATGCTCCATCAAATCCAAAGTCGGCATCTACATAATCTTCTCCTTGTCCTAACATCACATTATCTGTTCCTGGAGTTGTTAACCCTGTTCCATCTGGTCCTTCCCCTACTGTTACTGTATAATTTCCTGCTGGTAGATTTTCAAATAAGTACTGACCATTATTATCAGTAATCATTGTATCCATTGTTCCATCAGGGTAAGTTAAAATTACTTCTATTCCTGCTATGCCATCTTCATTGGCATCTTGAATACCATCAGCATCCTCATCTAACCATACATAATCTCCAATGGTACCTAAAGGAATAAATCCAGCATCAATGGTTGGATCATCTTCTCCTGCATCTAAAGTAATAATGACTGTTTGTCCTGTTATTTCATCAGCATTACTATCACTATTATTTCCATCATCACCTCCACCTTGTGAAGTTGGCTCAAAATTATTAGGTGCTTCAAACTCTATGATATAATCGCCTGGTGCTAATTGTGTAAATTCATAAAAACCTCCATTCATAGTGGTTGTTGAGCTAATCAAATTGCCCATATCATCCAATAAATTTACAATTACTCCATCAATACCTGGCTCTGTTGGATCTTGGATACCATCTCCGTCTTCATCTTCCCAAACGTAATTTCCTAAAGATGCTCCATCAAATCCAAAGTCGGCATCTACATAGTCTTCTCCTTCTCCCAAAGTTACATTATCTGTATCAGGAGTTGTTAAACCTGTTCCGTTTGGACCTTCACCAACTGTTACTGTATATTCGCCTGCTGGTAGATCTTCAAATAAGTACTGACCATTATTATCAGTAATCATTGTATCCATTGTTCCATCAGGGTAGGTCAAAATAACTTCTACTCCTGTTATACCGTCCTCTCCTGGATCTTGAATACCATCTCCGTCTTCATCTAACCATACAAAATCTCCGATAGAACCTAAATCTTGAATCAATACAGGTGCATTATCTTCATCATCTTCACTTTGATCTCCATCATCATTGGCTGGCGTAGAGTCAACATCAGGCTCGTTAGCTGCACTTACTTGTGCAATATTAATAGAACTATCAGCAGTTGTTGCTTTTACTGTAATTGTCAACGTTTCAGTACCACCTGCTGCAATATTTCCAATTGTCCAAACTCCTGCATTTGGATTATAAAATCCAACTGATTGAGTTGAGAATAAATAAGAAACTTCTGGTGGTAAAATATCAAATACTTCCACACCTGTTGCGTCTGCTGGACCTAAGTTGGTCAATGTGATCGTATAAGTAAAGTCATCTCCTAAATTAATAGTATCAACACTTGCTACTTTAGTTAATTCTAAGTCAATTAACTGTGCTCCAACTGTTGCACTATCTTCATCGTCTTCACTTTGATCTCCATCATCGTTACCTGGAGTCGAGTCAATATCTGGTTGGTCTGCTGTAGCAATCTCTGCTACATTAGTATAAGGTCCCACACCTGTTACTTCTGTAACTATTTCTAAAGTACGAACCTGTCCAACATTCAAATCACCAATCGTCCAAGTTAAACTAGCAGCATCAAAGGTTCCAACAGATGGATTCACACTCACTACATTCAATCCTGCTGGTAATTGATCAACTACACTAACACCTGTTGCATTAGAACCACCTTGATTTTGAACACTAATTGTCCAAGTAACCAAATCTCCTACATTTACAATTGTTTGATCAACTATTTTCGTCAATTCTAAATCTGCTGCAATTCCACCTATCACTATTTTATCTTCGTCATCCTCACTTTGGTCTCCTTCGTCATTATTTGGAGTAGAATCTGCATCTGGTTGGTCAGCAGCACTAACCTCTGCAATGTTGCAAATAACTTCTGCCTGGCTAATCACTGTTACTTCAATATCTAAAATTACTGTTTCTCCTGCTGCTATATCTCCAATCACCCAAGTACCTGTTAATGCATCATAGTTGCCTGTCGTACCTACAAAAGCAACCTCTGGCGGTAATGGATCCGAAACTTGAACACCTGTTGCATCAGATGGTCCTTCATTGGTAACTGCAATAGTATAAATAATATTATCTCCTAAATTTGCTTCTGTTGCACTAGATGATTTATCCAAAGATAAATCTATCAAATTACTTGAAATGATTGATTTATCTTCATCATCTTCACTTTGATCCCCATCATCATTATTGGGTGTACTATCACTATCTGCTTGGTCCGCTCCAATAACTTGTGCTGCATTACAAATATCACCTGCTCCAACAACTTCTACTGTAAGATTTAAAGTAGCAGTCGTACCTGCTGGTAAAATATTAATAATCCAACTACTAGTACTTGGGTTATATGAACCAAAGTTTGCGATGCTACTAATATAACTCAACTGACTTGGTAATTGATCCAATACAGCAACATTGGTTGCGTCAGATGGACCTGCATTAGTTAATTCTAAAGTATAAGTAATAAAGTCTCCTACATTTGCAGAAGTTACTTCTGTTGATTTAGTTAATTCTAAATCAATCAACTCACCTGTCAATGGAGCACTATCTTCATCATCTTCACTTTGATCTCCATCATCATTTGCAGGTGTAGAATCAATGTCATCTTGATCAGCGGCTGTTACCTCTGCCACATTTACTATATCACCTGCTGCATCTACACTTGTTACAATCATCAAAGTTGCGACTTCTCCTACTGCTAAATCTCCTACGGTCCAAATAGTTCCAGCAATTGTACCTTTAGATGGAACAGCATTTACCACACTCAATTGAGCAGGTAATTGATCTGTTACCTCTACTCCTGTTGCTGGTGAAGGACCTTGATTCACAACCGAAATAGTCCAAGTTACTTGGTCTCCAATTGTTACAGTCATAGCATCTACCACCTTCGTCAATTCCAAATCAATTAAACCCATAGCATCTATCACAACTCCATCTTCATCATCTTCACTCTGATCTCCATCATCATTATTTGGCATAGAGTCAATATCATCTTCATTGGCATTTACCACTTGAGCAACATTTTCTATCATTCCAGCCTCAATTACTTCTACAGTAATATCAATCGTTGTAGATTCTCCTACTGCTAAATCTCCAATTGTCCACATAGCTGAACCTGCCGCATAAGAACCTGTTGTACTAATAAATTGTACTTGTGGTGGTAACTGATCGAATACAGATACACCTGTTGCATCAGCAGGTCCTTTATTTTCAACAAATAATGTATAAGTAAATTGATCTCCTACTTGTGCAGTTGTTACATTAGCTGTCTTAGTCAATTCTAAATCAATGTTACAAATAGGCTCTTCAAAAATAATGGTTTCTGTATCTTCACATCCATTGATGTCAAATACCGTAACCGTATAAGTTCCTGCTGGTAAATTGAAACGACTTGGAGACGTTGAACCATCTGCCCAAGAATAAGTATATCCACCATTTCCACCAGTTGCTCCTACTACAATTGTTCCACTCATTAAGTCTTCACAACTTGGTCCTTGTGTAGAAACTTCATCTATTACTAATTCTAAAATGGCAGGTTCTTCAATAGATTCTCCCAATGTAATTTGACAACCATTGGCATCTGTTACAGTCACTGTATAATCACCAGGACCTAAGCCACTTCTATCCTCTGTATTAGGACCATCTACCCAACTGAAAGTGTAAGGCTCTGTTCCACCTGAAACTTCCAAATCTAAAGAACCATTATTTTCACCATTACATCTAACATCATTAACAGCGATCTCTGCTGACAATGGACTTGGCTCAACAATCATAGCTTGAACAATAACTGAACACAATTGAGCATCCGTTACAGTTACTTGATATGTACCTGGAGCTAAGTTTGTAGCCATACTATTGGTACTCACATTCGGTTCCCAAGTATAAGTATATCCTCCTTGTCCTCCTTGTGCATTTACTTGGATAGAACCATCATTTGCACCAAAACAAGAAATATCAGATTTATTGGCAACTGCTTCTAAGTCACAATCTACACCTAAAACAGAACATACTCCATTTACCACACAACCTTCTGCATCTGTAACAATAACAGTATAAGTTCCTTCTGCCAATCCTGTAGCCATTTCTGTAGTTTGACCAGAAGGATCATTCCATAAATAAGTATAAGGAGCTGTTCCACCAGCAGGAAAAACGGTTGCAGTACCATCACTTCCATTTAAAGTAGTGACATTAGTTGACTCACAATTGTTAATTTCTAATACAGGTGGTTCTGTGATAGAAACAGTTGCTTCTTCTTCACAACCAATTGCATCTGTCGCAATCACTTTGTATGTTCCTGCACTTAATCCTGTAACCGTTGCACCTGTTTGACCAATTGGAACATCATTTTGTAACCACTGATAAGTTAAAGGTAAGTTGGTTGTTGTAACATTTGCTGTTGCAGAACCGTTATCATCTCCATTACAGCTTACATTGGTACCCATTACATCTACAATATCTAAAGTACAAGTTGCTGGACAAATTACCACACTTTCTTCTGTTGTACATCCATTAGCATCTGTTACAGTAACAATATAAGTTCCTTCACATAAATTCGTAGCCATTTCTCCTGTTTGGTTAGCAGGATCATTCCATTGGTAAGTATAAGGAGCTGTTCCACCTGAAGCCATTGCTGTTGCAAAACCATCACAACCTGGCTCGAAAGTTTGCTCACAACTTACATCTACTGTTAATACCAATGATTCAGGATCTTCAATAATAAATTGCTCTGTGATTTCACAACCATCTGCTCCTGTAATTGTTACTAAGTAGTTTCCTGCTAAAATTCCACTTCTATCTTCTGTTGTTGGACCATCTGCCCAAGCAAACGATAAAGGAGCTGTTCCACCTATTACTTCTAAATCAATGGCTCCTGTATTATCTCCATTACACAAAGGAGGAACAATACTTGCATTCACCATTGGATTTTCTCCTCCTGCAATTACTAAATCTTCTATCTGAATCACACAATCGAAACCATTAGGTGCAATCGTCAACTCATAGGTATTAGGACCCAAGTTTTCCAAAACACCAACTTCATTAGAAGCTACTTGAATATTTCCAGGATTTAAAGTATAAACATAGTCACCTGGGAAATTCATAGTTACTTCAATACTTCCACTAGCTTCTCCACAAGCTCCATCTGTTAAAACCACTGTTGGCTCTAAACCTTCTAATGGATCTGCTAAAATAATAGAGTTAAATTCTTGGATACATCCTGCTACTGCTCCTGCCAAACCTGTCACACGTAAGCTATATTCACCTGGGCAAAGCTGGTTGTAAATTTCTGGTGGGAATTTCGTTGCATTTATTTCTAATTCTGGTCCTTGTAAGTTAGGTTGTCCATAAAACTCAAAGAACCACTGATTTACATCATCAATCAAATCGGCTGGTGCATTGGCGACAATTTCACCATTACATAAACCACAATTGGGTTGTACCAATTCTAAAGTAATTTCACAACCTGATTGTCTTACACCGAAATCAAGATCGTGGATATTTTTACCATAACCTAAAGTAGAGAATGCAATTACAGCATCTCCAATAGGGTTAATACCTGCATCTGAATCTAATTTATCATTATTTCCTGCATCAGACATGGTTAAACTCAAACCATTTAAAGGTTGTCCTGTATTGAAATTGCTCGCTAATAAACGAATTTCATAGTTCATAAAAGGCAAAAGGTTTTCAAAATAGTAAGTACCATCTGCCGCTGTTGTAGTTGTTGCAATTTCAACACCATCTTTGTATAAAGCAATCGCTGCACCTCCAATTGGATCTTCACCTGGATCTTGTAATCCATTACCATTGGCATCATTCCAAACACGGTTTCCAACTTCGATTGGTGCAGGAGCACACAATAATTCAACATCTCCAATACCTGAAGATTTACCAAAACCCTCTTCTGGATCATTGGCATTGTAGAAAACCGAATAACTTCTTAACTCATTTCCATCTGTATTACTCAACCATTTTACCCCACCTGCAAAAGCAGTTTCTGTTGGGTCAAAAGCATTGGTTACGATTTCACCTGTTCCCTTATTAAGAGCTAAACCTCCTAAACCTGTTTCAAGGTGAAAGTTTCCACCACTACCTGCCCAAACATCACCACAGTAAAACTCCACTCCGTTGGTTCCACCTGTAGAACATCCTGCACGTACTACATTTCCATTGGCATCGACAATATTACCGTTTTGTTCACCAACGAAAGTTCCATTATCATTGTAAACATATCGGATATCACCACCACTGTTACCACTTACCAAGACCGTTCCTGAAGAGAAGTTCCAGTTATTAGCAGTACCTGTTTGTAAACCAAATCTATCTAAGTAACCTAAGATCATTGAGCCATCTACATCAAATTCTATATCTGATAAGATAGGTTGTGGATTTGCAATCTCTGAAGTTCCAAAAGTAAAAGTTGCATCATCAAAATTATCTGTCCAAGCATCCCATTCACATTCTAAATTTTGTGTCGCACATCCTTTGTCATAGTCCAAAGACTCTGTATAGATTTGATTAAAACCTCCTGTGCCTGGATCAAAACGATAAACATAACTTTCTAATGCTCCGCCATTCTCACCAGAACAAACCAATCCAACATACACCATTCCTTTGTAGTACTTAGTTGCCCAAGGACGACTTTCTCCACCACAAGGTTGAGGAATTGCAAAAGTTGTTACATCATTACAAGTTGGAGTACTCAATACATCTCCTTCATTGTTACGAATGTTCACTCTTACCAATTCTTTGGTATTTAGATTCACTGTCCACAATTCAGTACCATCAGAAGAAATATCTAAATCACCTAAACCAACTTTACCAATACCCAAAAATCCATCAATATCATTGCTTTCAAGAGCTTTATCGGCAGGTAAGTCTGCACGATTTGCCGTACCGACGTTGGTACATTGCCCTAAATCAAAGAAATTGGATGGTGTACCTGTAGTACTTCCATTTGGTGAATCAATTAAGTAGATTCCTCCCAGCCCCAAAGGACCTGTTCCTGCATGTCTTCTCAAGACAGCAGAAGTGAAGATACCTTCTGAATAAGTATCCCAAGCTACCCCCCAAGTCGCTCCAATTTGTTGAGCTTCTGCTACAGGATAAGGTAAACCTCCATCTCCTGCACTTGGTGGATCTGTTTGATAATTAGCTCCGTCTCCGTTTCTATCATATTCAAAGATGACAAAAGCATCTGGAGTAGCAGCAGAACCACCCAATAATGGGTCACCATTGACATAACAAGGTACTGCCAAGCGAGGTGATTCATCACAGAAATCTTCTGAGTTCAAAACCCCTAAATTTACTCCATTGCTATTACAATCTTGGAAACTCAAACAAGTAACCGACTGATTACCTGTACCGTCTCCAGCTTTGAAAGCAGAAGCATCATAAATGTCGTCAAAAGGGTTGTTATTGGCATTGTTGAAAGAAGGAAGGTCAAACTCGACTCTTACTTCTCCTGTACAATTGGCAATATTTAAGGTATAACTACCATTGGCATCAGTTGTAGCAGTAGCTGTTGCCCCACTTTCATCTGTACCAATAACAGTAATACCTCCAACGCCATTTTCAAATGTGTCTTGTGTACCATTACTGTTAAAGTCATTGTACACTGTACCAGAAATTTGTGCATTCAATTGACTCATCCCCAAAGTCAATGTAAATGCAGATAGTATAACAAGCAAAAGTAGCCTACCACTCCCCATAAGATTGGGAGGAATAGACAAACCTCTCTTGTTATTTACTAATTTGAAGTTGTAATGTTGTCTCATAATTAACTTTATTCAATTAGATATTTTTTGATTGGTTGTGTAACTTATTGTTGTTTTTGTCGTAAAATATAGCACAGGGAAGTAGATAAGATAGTACAACTTGGATTTCATATAGACATGGCAAGTTTGTACAAAATGACACAAATAGAGTGTTGTATTGTCTATTTCAAACAATACTTACCACAATATATCATTTTCAATTTGAGGAGGAGTTATGCGTTGGAGGAGAGAACTAGCACCTACCCTATTGGGCAAGCCCACTAAGTTTCCTAGTTATTTTTAATGTCTATAATAGTTGCCTGATATAACTAATTTGGGATACTAAGTTATATTATGTAGATAGAAAAATGTAAATGTTTTTCAATAAATTTGGTAATTGCCTAAAATATAACTGTTAATAACTAATTTGGATAATTGCCCAGTTGTAAATGTCTTTCAGTTATTTTGGTGGAAGGAATTTTAATCTGTAATTTAACTAATTAGGTAATTGCCTGAAAAGTGTAGCCTTGTGAACTTAATAGTAATCGCACATTACTATGGTTCTTACCTTTAGAGGTAAAACTCATATATAAGTCACAAATGTATATGAAAAAATTTTATAAATGGCGCATTTTCTTAAAAAAGAAGAAAATAAAAGCATTTTGAAACCTAACTAAATATTTTTCGTATGCTACGCTTTTTTGTCTGCAAATATCCTGCCAAGCCTTAGCAATCAAAAACATAGCCATATTTTATACTTTGTTAAGTATTGATAACAAATCAATAAAGCCCATCTATATCTTCAATAATCTTTGAGCCTCATTATTCTCATTTCTTCTTCTGTGTGCAAATTTCCAAAAAAATAAACAATTTGCTCAAAAAAGTACACAGATAATTTTTCATATATAATTTACCCATAATACAAGGCACTTCTTGTCCTAACAATTTTTATAACTTTCCGTTGATCGTTAAAGCACTTGTAATTCATTTCGTGCTTTTTGATTTTTTAGGAGCGAACGGTCTAGTACTACGTCGTATTGGAAAGTCCCGCTATCCATTCTTATTGCTGTTCTAGCCTTGCTCCATCAGCCTCTCTTCACAGCAATACCATTCCTATCGGGGCTAGTTGGAGTGGGTCTCAACGTTGAGATGGTTGTGGTTCTGTTCGTGGTTTTGGGACGAATGGGACTTTAAATATGGAACGAATGAGTTGGATAATTTTTAGATTGCGTCCCTTTATCTCACAACAGGTAAGAAATGAACAGTCTGTCCCTTCGTCACATCTTTTGGCAGTCAGAAGTCCCTTCCTCAACCAACTAGACCCGATAGTAGTGGTATCACTGCCTAGCTTTGCAACACAAGTCAAAAAGACTTGCGGTAGAGCCTAGTCGCAGTGATAAGAACGAATAGCGGGGAGACCCGTCACGATGAAAGAGTAATAACCGTTCTCTCCTAATAGAAAAAGAATTTTTAAGAAAACTATAAACTATTTGCTAAAAAATCCAAAAGCATTCTCTATTTTTGGACACGAACTATTTTGAAAAAAAATATACGATGAAAGAAAAGATTACAATAGTGGCAGGTTTTCCTCGTAGTGGAACAGCAATGGTTATGCGAATGCTTGAAAAAGGGGGAATGTCTATCCTTACGGATTATAAACGGATCGCCAATCGATTCAATCCAAATGGCTATTATGAAGACCAACGTATGCGAAATATGGGAAAAGACCAGTCTTTCTTAAAGGAGGCAGTCAACAAAGTGGTCAAAATTTATAGAGGTCTCTTGCTCCATTTGCCCAATGATTATAGATATAAAATCATCTTGATTGATAGAGATATTGGTGAGTGTTGGATGTCTCGACAAAATATACTCAAAGCTAATGGACAAAAAGTCAATGATAGATTTTTTACAGTGAGGCGACAGGAACAATTCAAAATTATTGCTGCCAATGTTGATAATTGGATAGCTCAACAACCCAATGTTGAAGTATTGAGAGTGGCTTATAAAGAGATGGTCGAGAATCCACTAGACTCTGCTGCTCAAATCAATGCGTTTTTGGAGGAAGAATTGGATAATGAGGCAATGGCGAGAGTCGTGGACCCTGCTTTGTATCATGAAAAAGGACCGTTTAAGTTTATAACTACAGACCGTGCGCCTGTTGAAATTGCAAACGTGGTGGATCAATATGCCAAAGATAAGGTGTATTGTGAAATTGGTATCGGTGAAGGACATACGTTGGAAGCGGTCAAAACCCCTAGCAAAAAATTTGGGGTCGAAAATAATAATTATGGCTTGAATCGTGTCAAGAAATTATATCCACATTTGGAGATAAAAGGCGGAGATGTTTTAGAGATTTTTCCCGTTCTTCAATTCGATGTTTGTTATATGTGGATTACATATCCGCCTACCAGAGATATTGTCAATATGATTTTGGATAAAAAACCTGATACGATTGTCTTAATGGGTCTCAACTATTTTTATCATCTGCCACCTGATGATGAGAAACGCAAAAATTATGAAAAAGCGTATCCTCCTATTGCAGAACCCACCAAGTGGAACCAGTATATTGATGAACACTTGGCAGAACTTCAATCTAAGGGTTTTCAACATGAAATTGTGCAGGTCACAGGAAGCAATGATGAGATTTTTAGTATTGCGGTTATTCAAAAGGCGAAAGAAGGATAGCTAGCCTCTCTAAACCAGTCAGGTTTTAGAAACCTGACTGGTTCAGCCAAGCCCTATTGATACAACGCTCGTTTTTTCATCTACTCCACCCCATTCTTCACCTTAATCAACTCCGCCATAATACTCAACGCTATTTCACTAGGCTTTTTCGCTCCAATGTGTAAACCAATCGGTGCATGAATCCGTCCGATTTCTTCCGCACTAAATCCTTCTTCTTGCAAACGCTCGACCCTTTTTGCATGGGTTTTTCGACTGCCCAATGCTCCAATATAGCCCACTTTTGAGCGCAATAAAACTTTCAACGCATCATCGTCAATTTTGGGATCATGCGATAAAACTACTGCATAGGTATAATTATCCAGTTCAAATTGTTCCAAGACTTCGGATGGATAGTTCACCAATACTTGGTCAGGTTGTATAGCAAACTGGGTATTTTCCGCAAAGATTTGTCGGGGATCAATCAGTACGGTTGCAAAATCATACAACTTAGCCAATCGAATCAAGTCGGCAGTGATGTGTCCGGCTCCAATCAATAAAAGCTGGCTTTTTCGAGCGAAGACTTGTGCAAAATAGGTTTCTTCTTCATATTCAAAAGTTTGGCTTTTTCGTTCTTTATTGGCTTTCAAAGCTTCTTTCACCAATGCTTCATCCTTCAAGATTCCGATGACTTTTCCATCTGGGTAGACCAAACCCAACTCCGCTTTTCCTTCCGTAATTTTTCGCAATAAAATACAAGCTCGATTATTTTGCACACACTCATACAAGGCTGTCCAAATCTTTTTGCCTTCTTCATCAAATGCCATAAATCGTTCCAAGAACACCTGTACTTTTCCACCACAAGTCAATCCGACAGCCCACGCTTCTTCATTGGTAATCCCATATTTCAATCGCTTAGAGATTCCTTGTTCTATCACAGATTGGGCTTCTTTCAAAACAGCTCCTTCTACACATCCACCACTGACGGAGCCTGCCATTTCCAAGTCATTGGAGACCATCATAGCTGATCCAGTAGGACGAGGAGATGATCCCCAAGTTTGTATCACCGTTGCAAGGGCAAAAACTTTTTCATCTTCTACCCAATCATGTATATTTGTAACTAATTCTTTCATTGATTGTTTTTTTTCTTTTTTGGAGCGAAAGTTTGATCGCTTCGTTGTGTTGGAAAGTCCCGCTATCCGTTATTATGAATGCAGCCCCATTTTTGGTAGCCAACGCTTGTGCATTCATACCACTACTATCGGGGCTAGTTGGTTGAGGTCAGGACTTCTGACTATGAGAAGATGTGACGAAGGGACGGAACTCTTCATTTTTTACATGTTGGGACGATGGGACGTAAGAGGGACGCAATCTTAATTTATTCGATTAGTTTTTTGTATCAAGAAAAACGTCCCGTCGTCCCAAAACCACAAAATGAACCAAAACGTCCCGTCGTCCCAAAACCACGAAATGAACCAAAATACAAAAAAATGCACCTCACTTGTATTCTCTTAGCTGCTGGACTTTCCCAAAGAATGGGTACAGCCAACAAACTACTACTCCCCTATCAACACCAAACCATTCTCACAGCCACCCTTCATCAACTTCAACAATCCCAAATAGAGGAAATCATCGTTGTAACGGGCTTTGAACAAGCAAAAATCGAAAAAATTTTAGAAGATTTTACCAATATCCAAATAAAACATAACGATCAATATACAAAAGGCATGACTTCTTCCATCCAATGTGGATTGCAAGTCATCTCTTCCCAAACCAAAGGCATTATGATTGCACTAGGAGATATGCCACTACTACAAGCAGAAGATTACAACTTATTAATACAACATTTTCGACAAGCTTGTCAAAAAGAAGCCTTTCCCATCATCCGTCCTATGAATGAAAAGCAGATAGGACATCCCGTAATATTTCAGCAAAAATATGTAAAAGACTTGTTACAGTACAAAGGTAAGAATGGTTGCAAAGCAGTTATTACTGCTCATAAAAGTCATCTCATTAGAATGGAATCCCAACAACCTGCCTATTTTAGAGATATAGATACTCCTAGTGAATATCAAAAGTGGAAACAATAAAAGAAGGAAAGATAATTTAGAAAAGTACATAAATAGAAAGAAGAAAAAATGCCATAACCCACCAACAACTATTTGAGATCTGGCGGTGGATAATCTGACTTGTGTTCTCCTTTTCGCCCAATAATGTCTACACAATCTTTTGCATCACGCAAACTCATGTTCATTTCTGTTTTAATCCTATTAACAGCGTCCAATTTA
Source organism: Chitinophagales bacterium (assembly GCA_020630635.1). Lineage (GTDB taxonomy): Bacteria > Bacteroidota > Bacteroidia > Chitinophagales > UBA2359 > JAHDBB01. The sequence goes on along the minus strand of JAHDBB010000014.1, from coordinate 331 downwards.
CGTTTGTCAACAATTAATTGTTTGACTTCTTGTATGAGTGTTTTTGGCATTTTCATAGCAGTTTAATGGATTTTGAGAGTATTTAAAATAAGGTTGTGGCATAGCTGCCGTAAGTTAAAGCAAAATTATATAGCATGCAAATTTTTGAGTCTTAAAAATATACCATTTTTTTGATAAGATAGACTGCTCTTTTTCCTAGAACGAAAAGAAAAAAAATAGGGTTCATTTTTTAATATTTTTTTATAAAAAACATAAATCTATTTTATAATATAATATTTAAAATTCAGTCACTATGGGTTGCGACCTCAACGACCTAGCCCCGATAGAAGTG
>JAHDBB010000512.1 GCA_020630635.1 Chitinophagales bacterium | reverse complement strand
ATCTAAGCCTGCCAATTGCCTTTTTTATATCTAAAGAAAGGGGAAATCGTTTCAATCGGATTGCTAACCAAGTTATGAACCAGCAATCCGATTGATTTACATTAATGGAGTCCTTTCTCTTTATCAATCGGATTGCCTCTACTTTGCGTGCGTAGCAATCCGATTGAAGCGATACATTTTTTCTTTGATTGTAAAATGGGGCAATCATCGTGGCAACTTTAGACGGGTAGCCAAAACAAACAGTTCGTTCCTGTACGTCACGTAACTAGTACCAAGAAGTTCCTTCCAAAACCAATTAGACCCGATAGTAGTGGTATGCTAAATGCAGCGTTAGCTAAAAGTGGTTGCGAAAGCTTTTAGCATAAGAACGGATAGCGGGGAGACCTAGCACGACGAAGTACTATCCGTTCTCTCCAAAAAGAAAAATAAGAAAAGAACCACAACCATCAATTATGGACATTTAAGACTCATCTTTTGACAATCTTCCTTTCTTTTTATTAGCATACCAAGCAGCCTCTTTTTTAGGAGTAGGAGCTGTTTGTAAGTTGCGGATTTGATGCCAGTCAATGCGTTTAGAGAAATACATGGTGATGGCTAATATCAAGAATAAACCTAAGCTACCCATCAATAAGGCATAGTCTTGTACTTGAATGGTGGTAAAAATAAAGCCATATAAAATGACCAAAATCGAGAGCATCATTCCTGATAATTTTAGGGATTTAAAAATGCTTTGGGTGTAAAGCGACACTAATCCAATGGTCATAAAACTGGCAATAAGATAGGCAATATTAAAATCTAAATATTCGGAAATAGAAAGCAATAAAGAGTAAAAAAGTACCAACGCCAAACCTATCAAAATATATTGTAAAGGATGAACCGACGCTCGATTAAGTACTTCCATAAAGAAGAAAACCAAGAAGGTAAGCCCAATAAATAGAATGGCATATTTGACAGAGCGCATGGTTTTTTGATAACCATCAATAGACATCAGTAGATTGACCCCAAAGGCTGAATTGTATAAACCTTGTTTGCCACCTAACCAAGATTGTGGAAAGTTTCGATTAAGATGCAGTACATTCCAATTTGCTGAAAAACCATCATGAGTAATTTCATATTGGTCAGGTAAAAAATCACCATTGAAACTTGGATTTTCCCATTGAGCAGTAAGTTGCGTTTCAGTCTCTTTGCCCACAGGAACAAAAAATAGTCTTTGAGAACCTTTAAGGAATAAATTGCAGGAAAAATTGTAAGTGTTTTTTTCAGCATTATTTAAATTAATGGGCGTGTGAATCCCACTTTTTATGACTTCAGATACAGGAATCCCTGCATTGAATAAATAGGTTTCATCATTCCATTCCATATTGAGTTGTTTTTCTACACCTCGCAAATCACTGATACCTAAACTAATAAATGCCTCATCATACAGAATATTGGCTTCTTCAATATTGAATGGTTCAAAATTGATAGAAGAAAAATCTCCAGAAATATTGAGTTGGGAATTATAAAGGACAACCTCAAAAATACTGCGGTGTCGTGTTTCAGGAAAGACTTCACCATTGATGATTAAATGGTCGGGAAGAAAGTGAGCGTATTTTTTGGTAAGACCTTCTGTTCCTGGCGTGACCGTCTTGTGGTAAGGATAGTAGGGAATGGTAACAATGGGACCACAAATGGTTTGTTCATTGCCCCATTTAGAACTGACTTCTTCGATCACTTGGTTTTGACGACCTTCTCGTTCCCAAATTAAGGAGCGAATCATGCTGGTTGGTATCATAAGGATAATGACCAAAAAAGCAATAATCATCGCCTTGAAAATAAGAGCATTTCTTTTGAAGAAGTCTAGAAGAGAACTTGTTAAAGTTTTGTTCATGGCAAGAAGTTTAAGGGTTTGAAATTATTCATTTATGCCTTATAAGTAGGTTTTAAATGAATATCCCTTAAACGTCTGCTATGATTTTTTTAGTTTAAAAGTTTAATGCTCTTGTGATATTTTAGGAGTAATTAAGAAAAATTAAGCTTCGTATCGTTTGACATCATGAACACCAGGAACCGTTTTTAATTCCTTCATCAACATTTTTAATTCTTTGGTACTGTTGACAAAGACCGTAATATTGCCTTCAAAAACATCATCGGTGGTATCGAATGCAATGGAACGCATATTGATATTCATTTTATCAGAGATGACGTTGGTGATGCGATTGACCAAACCCACTTCGTCTATTCCTGTGATTTTGAGACCTGTCAAGAAGGAAACCTCTTCACTGTTAGAAGTCCATTTGGTTTTGATGATTCGATAAGGAAACTTGGTGGTCATATCCTTCGCATTCGGACAGTTTTGTCGATGAATTTTGATGCCACTATTGATAGTGATAAAGCCAAATACATTGTCACCAGGTTTAGGTCTACAACAGGGGGCAATGGTGTAATCTACCTTATCAAAGCCACCAAAGAGCATCAGATCAACGTCTGTATTGACTCCTAAGTTAACCTCATGTTCGATAGGAGCTGTCGTTTTTTGCTCGTTTAAATCTTTGATTTTACCACCTACATAGGTCAGAGATTTTAACTCATTTAAGTCAAACTTTTTAGTGGCAATATTGTAAAAGAAATTAAGAACATCGTTTTGTTTGAAATGATGTACAATTTGTTCTATCAATTCACGACTTGGGTTGGCTGCCTTTAAAGAGCGCATTTTTCGCTCAAACATGGCTTTTCCATCTTCTGCAATCTTTCTTTTTTCTTCTTTTAGATGAGACTTAATACTGGAACGAGCCTTAGAAGTTTTGGCAAAATCCAACCAATCTTTATTGGGTTTTTGTTTTTTTGAAGTAATGATCTCTACTTGGTCGCCATTGTTGAGTTTGTAGCTAATAGGACGAAGTTTGTTATTGATTTTGGCTCCAATACATTGTTTACCAATGGCTGTATGAATTTCATAGGCAAAGTCTAAAACGGTTGCGCCACTTCTCATTGTTTTCAAATCCCCTTTAGGTGTAAAGACATATAAGTCTTTATCATATAGGTTGTGTTTGAAGTCGTTCATAAAATCCACTGCATCCGAGTTGGGATTTTGAAGTACATCTCTTACTTTGGTTAACCACTGTTCCAAAGCTCCGCCAGAATTTTGTCCACCTTTGTATTTCCAATGTGCTGCCAGACCTCTTTCCGCAATTTCATCCATTCGTTTAGACCTGATTTGAACTTCTACTAAGCGACCTTCAGGACCCATCACCGTAGTATGCAAAGACTCATAACCATTGGATTTGGGATTGGAAACCCAATCTCTTAGTCTTTCGACAATCGGACGATACAAGTCTGAAATAATAGAGTAGGCTTTCCAACAAACTTCTTTTTCGTGATCTTGTGGTACATCAATCACCATTCGAATGGCAAATAAGTCATAAATATCTTCAAACTCGACATTCTTATTTCTCATCTTATTCCAGATAGAATGGATGGACTTAGAACGCCCAAAGAGTCGAAAGTTTGTGATGCCTTTTTCTTCAAGAATTTTTTTGAGTGGATCAATAAATTCTTTAATGAACTTATCCCTATCTCGTTTGGTTTGTGCCAGTTTTTTGGCAATGTCTTTATAAAGAGCGGCTTGTGTATATTTAAGCCCTAAGTCCTCTAATTCTGTTTTGATAGCATATAAACCTAGACGATGAGCAAGCGGTGCATAAATGGAAAGCGTTTCAGAAGATATGCGAATTTGCTTGTGTTCAGGCATAGATTTGAGCGTTCGCATATTGTGGAGGCGGTCAGCTAATTTGACTAAAATCACCCTTACATCATCACTTAATGTCAAAAGAATCTTTTTCAGGTTTTCAGCTTGTTGGACAATCGGACTTTTTGATTTATCCGTTACATCCTTGATAATTTTGATCTTGGTGAGTCCGTCAATGATACGAGAGATGCTTTTATCAAAGGCTTTTTCAATGTCTTCGAGTGTTAATTCTGTATCTTCCACTACATCATGCAACAAAGCACAGATAACCGAAGACGTACCCATTCCAACTTCTTCTGCTACGATTTTCGCCACCGCAATTGGATGTAAGATATAAGGTTCACCGCTTTTTCGTCTCATACCTTCGTGGGCTTTATTCGCCATTTCAAAGGCTTTGGTGATACGTTCTTTGTCTCCTGGACGCATTTGAGGTTGGCAAGTTTTAAGGAGGTCTTTAAATGCCTTTAGAACTTGCCTTTGATCTTCATTGATTTCTATTTCGTTGATTATTGGGTCCATAGCCTATTTGTTTTTCTTGTTAAAACGCTATTTTTTTGTTTGGGGTTGCACTCATGATGGAGCAAATTCGTGAATTTGCTTTACAATTATTTTTTGATTTCTTTATGTGGTGGCACAAATAGTACTTTTTTCTTTCTTTTTGGAGCGAAAGCTCAGGTGCTTCGTCGTTATAGAAAGTCCTGCTATCCGTTCTTATGCTAAAAAAGCCTTCGCAAAATTTTCTAGCTTACGCTGCATTTAGCATACCACTGCTATCAGGGCTAGTTGGTTGGGGACACAACCTTCCCTTGCTGTAAAAGTTTTTTACAGTAGTTGAGTAGTTTGTTTTTATAATAAGATTGTGAGGTTAGTTTATTGTATTTGACAAAGGTATTGCAAATAAGCTATTAAAATAAGATAAGTTTTTTAAATATGCAAAAAAGTCAATAAATATTATTTTTTTAGAGATGTTATTGGTGACTGGTGACTGGTGATTTGTATGCCTTTCTTGATTTATACAAATGTGATACAGTTTATAAAGCGTTCTGTCTATTCCAAAATAGCCTCGATAGGAGTGGTATTCGTGTAGAAGC
>JAHDBB010000511.1 GCA_020630635.1 Chitinophagales bacterium | reverse complement strand
CTCAAACAAGGTTACTTCTTAACGGCTTTTTAGCTGGAAAAAGCTAACTTAACTAAGGTCATTTTTTTGATTTTTTTCAGCAAAAATCAATTCTGGAAAATACAGAAATACCAAACTTAATATTCCTGATTTTCAGAAAGTAGTTCATCCAAAATAAAATTCAAATAACAAATATACTATGAGTCATAAACGAGGTTTTATTGAGCATAAACGTTCTTTGCCTTTGGTAGAAGAACCTATAGATAGATTGAGTCATTTTAGGGAGTTTGTACTTCCATCTGATGGGCAACAGCAGCGGCAACAGGCGGCTCGTTGTATGGATTGTGGTATCCCTTTTTGCCACAATTCTTGCCCTTTGGGTAATTTGATTCCTGATTTTAATGATGCAGTATATGAAGGAGATTGGCAATTGGCTTATGAGTTGTTGAGTTCGACTAATAACTTTCCTGAGTTTACGGGACGGATTTGTCCTGCTCCTTGTGAGGCTTCTTGTGTTTTGGGAATTAATAGCGATGCGGTGACGATAGAGTATGTGGAAAAAACGATCGTGGAAAAGGCTTTTGAATCAGGCTTTGTGCAAGCTAGAATCCCTGCTCAACGAACAGGTAAAAAAGTCGCTGTGGTGGGTTCTGGTCCTGCAGGTTTAGCTTGTGCGGATCAACTCAATCAAGAGGGACATACGGTAACTGTATTTGAAAAAAAGGATAGAGTCGGTGGATTGTTACGATATGGTATCCCTGATTTTAAGTTGGATAAAAGTGTTATTGATCGAAGAATTGATTTGTTGCGAGAGGAAGGAATTGTTTTTGAAACAGGTGTCAATATTGGGGTTGATGTTTCTACTCAAAGCTTGTTGGATGGCTTTGATGCGGTTGTGCTTTGTGGAGGATCGGATCAAGCTCGTAATTTGGAGATTGAGGGGCGAGGGTTGAAAGGCATTCATTTTGCGATGGAGTTTTTGGAGCAGTGTAATAGAATGGTAGCTGGTGATCCACATTCGCCTGTTCAAAAAATTGAGGTGAAAGGTAAAAAGGTAGTCGTCATTGGTGGGGGTGATACGGGTTCGGATTGTATTGGGAACTCCAATCGCTTGGAGGCGGAATCTGTCACACAAATCGAATTGTTGGGAAAACCACCTGTTTCTCGTTCTGCTGATAATCCTTGGCCGCTTTGGCCGATGACGCTTAAAACTTCTAGCTCCCACGAGGAAGGTTGTACCCGAACTTGGGCGATGATGACGAAACGTTTTTTATCGAATGATGGGATTCATTTGTCGGGTATCGAAGTAGTCGATGTTCATTGGGATAAGGATGATTTGGGTCGGTATCGAATGCAGGAAATTCCTGATAGTTCTCAAATTATTCCTTGTGAGGTGGTCTTTTTGGCGATGGGTTTTTTGCATCCTAAACGAGAGGGTTTGCTGGAGCAATTGGGGGTGACTTTGAATGGTAGAGGGAATGTAGATACACAGGATTTTTGTACTTCGGTGGATAAGGTTTTTAGTGCAGGGGATATGAGACGAGGTCAGTCTTTGGTGGTTTGGGCAATTGCGGAAGGGCGGAATTGTGCGGAAGTGGTGAATGGGTTTTTGGGTTGAGTGACTGGTGACAAGTGACTGGTGACTTGCGGTTTTGTTGGTGCTTTGGGGACGTTGCGGTTCTTTTTATACTGAGTTTTCGATTAACGAATCATCAATCGCCCCCTTTACGTCCCTTCGTCACAACATGTAAAAAATGAACTGATCGTCCCTTAACCATCAATGTTCTGTCATCAACAAAATAGCCCCGATAGGAGTGGTATGAATGCGAAAATAGGACATTTTTTAGAAAAATGTCCTATTTGGAGTATTCATAGGAACGGATAGCGGGACTTGCCGTAACGACGAAGGACTTGACCTTTCGCTCCTAAAAAATTAAACATTTAAAAACAATATCAATCTTCATTTTTTCATTTTATACTTACCAATTTGAAAAGTTCATTTTTTCTCTTTTTTTCTTCCTATCTTTTATCTCATTTAGACATACTTCCTCCTTTTTTTGCTTCACATGGTGTCTTTTCTACACTTTTTGATAAAAAAATATAACACTTTTTTAATACTACGTTAATTTTTCCTATATTCAAGGCTACTATGGAATATGCTGTAATGTATAAGTAAAGCAAAAAAAATAAATTAACCCATTTGGGCTGTGAAAATTTTCGATAGCTGTCGTCAAAAAGCCTCATCGTAGCCCTGCTATGATTACATTTTTTTCCTAATCTATCAAAAATTATTCTTTGCCGAAATGGCTAGTTTATTTCTTCTACTTTACTAAGGTAAAAAATCAAATTTAGAATAGATGTTATTTGTTTCTACAAACACTAAATGCTAAGTACCTGTATTCGACTTACAACATACCCAACGGATAGAGGAATAGAACACCAATCTATTCCACATTTTTGCTTAACCTAAATCGTTTTATGCTTATGAAGATTTATAACACTTCTAATATTAGAAATATCGCCTTGTTGGGGCATTCTGGCTCTGGTAAAACGACCTTTGCAGAATGCATGCTTTTTGAAGGGGGCTTGGTTAATAGAAGAGGAAAAGTAGAGGACGGCAATGCAACTTCTGATTATCATGAATTAGAAAAAGAACGGAGTAATTCTGTTTTCTCAACCCTATTACACACTCAATGGAAAGGAGATAAAATTAACATTATTGATACACCAGGATTTGACGACTTTGTAGGAGAAGTAATTTCTGCATTGAGAGTTGCTGATACGGGTGTTATGCTCCTAAATACTCAAAATGGGGTCGAAGTTGGGACAGAAACGATTTGGGAATATACGGAAGAGTTTAAAACGCCTATGATTTTTGTGGCGAATCAGTTGGATCAAGAAAAGGCAGATTTTGACAAAACAGTCGAGCAAGCCAAAGCCCGTTTTGGTTCTAGTGTTACAGTAGTCCAATATCCTCTTAATCAAGGAAATGACTTTGATACCATTGTCGATGTTTTGAAAATGACCGTCTATAAATTTCCTGCTGAAGGTGGTAAACCTGAAAAATTGCCGATTCCCGATTCTGAGAAAGAAAAGGCGGATAAACTGCACAATGACTTGGTAGAAGCCATTGCCGAAAATGACGAGGGCTTAATGGAAATCTACTTTGATAAAGGAACTTTGACGGAAGAAGAAATGACCAAAGGACTTAAAATTTCGATGGTCAATCACGATATTTTCCCACTTTTCTGCTGTTCTTCGGTTCAAAATATGGGAAGTGGACGTATCATGGGTTTCCTTCATGATATTGCGCCTTCTGCCAAAGATATGCCACCTGCTACTAGAGAAAGTGGCAAGATTTTGGCTTGTGATCCTGAAGGTCCGACTGTCGTATTTATCTACAAAACCATCTCTGAACCACACTTAGGAGATATGTCTTTCTTTAGGGTTTATAGTGGTGAAATTAAGGTCGGAGATGAATTGTACAACTCGACCACTTCGACCTCTGAACGTTTTAGTCAGTTGTATGTAATGAATGGCAAAAATCGCCAAAATGTAGATTCACTCAAAGCAGGGGATATTGGAGCAACGGTTAAACTCAAAAGTACGCATACCAATAATACCCTTCATCCCAAAGGCGATCCTTACAATATTGCCAAAATCAAATTTCCTGCTCCCCGTCACCGAGTGGCTGTAACAGCAGAAAGCAATGCAGATATTGAAAAGATGGCTCAAGCACTCCATCAAATTCAAGAAGAAGACCCTACTTTGATTGTAGAGCATTCACAAGAATTAAAACAAACCATCGTACAAGGTCAAGGAGAGCTACACTTGAATATGATGAAGTGGAAAATCGAAAATAATTTTAAGGTCAAACTTACTTTTGAGAAGCCATTGATTCCGTATCGAGAAACCATCCAAAAATCGGCTCATTCTCAATACCGTCATAAGAAACAATCAGGCGGCGGTGGTCAATTTGGGGAAGTTCACATGTTGATTGAACCCTATTATGAGGGAATGCCTGATCCTCCTGAATTAAATGTTAGAAAAGTCCAGGAAATCCCATTGGATTGGGGCGGCAAATTGGTTTTCAACAATTGTATCGTTGGTGGTGCGATTGATACCAAATATATGGCAGCCATTTCCAAAGGTATTATGGAACGAATGGTCAATGGTCCTTTGACGGGTTCTTATGTAAGAGACATTCGAGTCAGCGTTTATGATGGAAAGATGCATGCGGTAGATTCCAATGATATGGCGTTTAAGATTGCTGGAAGAACGGCATTCAAGATGGCTTTTGAAAATGCCAGTCCTCAATTATTGGAACCCATCTATAGTGTCGAAGTCGTGGTTCCTGCCGATGTGATGGGCGATGTGATGAGCGATTTACAAAACAGACGAGGGATGATTGAAGGAATGGATGCAGAAGGTCATTATCAAAAAATCAAGGCTCGTGTTCCTTTGAGCGAGATGCACAATTACTCTTCGACTTTACGGTCTATCACACAAGGAAGTGCCAAGTTTAAAATGGATTTTATTGAGTACTCCAATGTGCCACATGAGGTTCAAAAACGAGTCGTAGCAGAACGAGCTGCTTTGGAAGAAGCGTAATATTGGTGACGGATCGTTAGTGGCTACATAGACGAGAAAATTCGTGAATTTTCTTTACATTATGGGCTTATATCATGAGGGTTAGCGTACTTTTTATGCTTTATTTTTTTAGGAGCGAGAGTTTAGTTGCTTCGTCGTGCAGGAAAGTCCCGCTATCCGTTCTTATCGACAAGCCCCCCAAACCCTATTGCCAACGCCATTTGTCGATACCACTACTATCGGGGCTAG
>JAHDBB010000510.1 GCA_020630635.1 Chitinophagales bacterium | reverse complement strand
TATCCGTACAGCCCAACAAGATGCCATCACATTCACAAGCATCATTCACAACATCTTCTATCGTCTCGACTAAACCATCTTCACAAGGATCGCCTATATTCAAATTTAAAGTCGGACAATCAAATACTAAGTCCCCGACACAATCACAATCTACCGTCCATACATCAGGCGATGTATTGGGATCGCCATCATCACATAATTCGCCTGGTATGGCTGATCCGCCACATTCATCCAAACAATCTAAGTACAAACAACTATTATCTTCTTCTGTAGCAGCAGGATCATAGTTACAGGCTGTCATATCTGTACAACCCAAAACGTCAGGACAAGACACGGTTGTCGTTCCTGTTACTGCACACTCTCCACCAATCGTAATTTGATAATCATAAGTAATACTTTCTCCTGCCATTGGAGGAGTTGGCTCTTGTGGAGTAAATGCACCTCCATTTTCCGCATATTGAATATCTAAAGAACCCGTTGTACACAAATCTTGAATGGTAACAACACAATCATCTCCTACTGGAAGTGTAAAGAAAAGCGGATCAATTTCAGGATAAATAGTCACTGTATAAGTTCCACCATCAATATTCAAATCTGGATTAGTTATACAATCTATTTCCAAAGAAAAAGTAATTGTTTCTGGCTCACAAGGAATATTGGTATGTGATACAGGAATTGCTTCTATATTGAAGGCGGCAATATCTATAACTGTTCCATCTATAGACCAAGTAAAGACTGCTGACTCATCCAAATCTGTTGTAATTGTATTTTGTAACGCTAGTAAATTGACGGTACTCATTCCATCATCACACACTATGATTGTTTCACTCAAAGGCGGACTAGTCAACATACTCAAACATTCTGATGGACAATTATAAGGAACCGTTTGATCAAAGGCAGCAATACAAGGAACATCGGTAAATTCAGGGGGATAATTATAAGTAATTGTAAAATTAGCATCTCCCATATTTCCTGGCATAGCAGTAAAAGTCCCTCCATCACTTACAGTTACAAATGTTCCACATGTAGCATCTACTAACACACTAGCTGTACACCCATCCGCACTAGTTTCAGTCATAATAAAAGGAGATATATCTGTTGGATAGATTTCAATAGTTTGTTGAAAACCCAAATTCACCCAAATATCTGGTGTTGCTGCATCTCCATCATCATCACATAAAATCAAAGCATTTAAAGCAATCGTTTCTGGATTGCATCCCAAGTCAGGAACCAATGTACCCAATACCTCTCCTGTATATTCACCCATTGGATTACTAGGATCACTAATGTCTGTAAAAAACTGAACAGGATTTACATTAGCATCATTTAAGGTAATGCTAGTTCCCAATGCTCCAACATCTAATGTACCATCTGCACATGCGAAAGTCATTCCTCCAACATCATCCGTACTCGGACAGGGAACCAAACACTCATAGGAAGCTGCAAAACTTTGTGTCATACAAGGGTCTACCAGTCCATTTGTATTTTCTACAATAAAATTAAAGGTTCCATTCGTATTAACTACACTAAAGTCTGGATTACCTCCATTGCCATCTAAATCATTAGATAAAACATATCCATCTACTCCATCACACAACCAACTTTCAACCGACTGTCCACAACCATCTGCATTATCTACAATATTAATCGTTAAGTCTGTTAAATCAGGATAAACTGTCACCACAATACTATCTGCAAAAATGGGGGTAGGATCTGTACTACAAATAACTGCCAAATAAAATACGCTTGTTTCGGCTTCACAATTGTTGGCAATACCTGTATGGGTGACGGTAAAATCATCCGCTGGCATGGTCAATGCATTATCCAAATACCAAGCAAAACCTCCAAACTGTCCTGCATCATCCTCATAGGACAAACCTGTTTCAACAGCCGCAATATCTACCGTCCCACTTGAACAAAAATCTGCTGTTAAATTAGCCGCAGCACTGACTATAGGACAAGTACATTCTGGGTTCATAAAAGGAGCTGAACTTACACTACACATAGCTCCATTGGGATCAGTAACTGTAATGGTATAAGTTCCATTAGGTACAGAAACTGTTGTCAAAGAACCATCCAAAGTAGCAGGAAATCCACCAACAGTTGGTTCTATTGAAATGCCATAATTAACTCCACTTGGATTAATACTAATATCAATACCAAAATTTTCTGCTCCCTCACAAGTAGGTGTTCCCAAAATAAGTTCGGGAGCATCTGCCACCTCGACTGTCAGCAAAGCACCATTGGTACAACCATTCCCTCCTACTCCTACAAAATAAAATTGATCTCCATCACTCAAACCTGTTTGCATCAAGTCTTCATCCAAAAGCGGCTCTGTTGAGTTATCACTTCCTGCATACCAGGCTCCATCTGGAGGATCAGTCGTATAAGTACTCAAATCTAAAATATCTGTTGCGCCACAAACTTGAACAGTTGGTTCTAAACTTACATCAGGTAAACTCAAAGCAGTCAAATTAACGGTCACAAAAGAATCACAACCATTAACCGCTAATAAACCTGTTGGTACATCATCAAAACTGTCATCATTTTCAACCTCAATCACAGTACCATCTGGCAAAGTAAATTCATTTCCTATGCAAATTTCGGGTGCAATGGTTTCAGTCACTGGATCATTAAAAATCACTTCCGTAGTATAATCTTCAGAAACACATCCATCTACTGTTACAACCAATGTATAAATACCTGCTTCTGTTGCATCTGTTGGATTTTGAGCAGCAGAGCTATATCCACTTGGTCCTGTCCAAGCATAACTAATATCTGTTCCTGTCGCTGTTGTTTCTCCCAATAACTCAATAGAAGGGTTAGGTGCAGAACAATAAGGTCCTGTATTCATTGCAGTGGCTGGAATAGAGGGTGGACAAGGCTGTGTACAATTTTCATCGGTATAAGGCAATACCGTAATATTTATCTTTTCTTCATATACACAACCAAAATCATCGGTAACAGTAACGGTATAAGTATAATCTCCTGGTTCAGCAGGTGCTTCTCCTATAAACTGATAAGAGCTTCCTGTATTCGTCCAATCTACTCCGTCGGGACCATCTATTTCAACAGATACGATACTAGTTGTAAAACTTTGTACAACTTCTGAGAGTTCTCCATCTCCAAAAAAGATGCTAATATCATAAACGGTTCCATCATCCACACTAGGGAAAAAGTCAGAAAAAGCTACACTCCAAGTTCCAACAATCGGGCAACCTGTCAAACCATCCAAATCGTCTTCTGGCAAGAAATCTCCCGCAGCAATTGTACCTCCAGCACTCACTCCATTAATTGCATCCAATAAGGTCTCGCTAGCATCCATTGAAAAACAATAGACTCCATCCAAATAATATTCTCCCAATGTCCAATCCACATATTCTAATAAAATAATTTCTGTTCCATCTGGACAGGTCAAAATAATCTCTGAATCCGTAAACCATTCATGGTCCATTTCAATACAAATTTCCATTTCAGAACCATCTGCAATCGTAGCTCCTGGCGTACCTTCCACCGTAAAAGTAAGTTCAATATTATTATTTCCCCAGGTAGGATTGCTGGTTCCCAAATCAAAGTCAAATCCGGGTGGAGCAGGTGTCCATTCTGGTGGCGAAGTGGGGTTCGTAATAATCGCAATCCCTCCCAATCCACACAAAGTTTGCTCAACTGGATCAACAAACTCTCCTTGTACCACACTATATAAGCCAACAGGCGGAAAAGCAACTTGCACAAAATAATCTTCTGTAGCCGTACATCCTTCTGCATCTTCTATCGTCAAAATCACCAAATACCCACCTGATGCCGTATAATCATGACTCACCATCGGTCCACTTCCTGTTGTTCCATCTCCAAAATCCCACGAATAAGAAACCGCTCCGACAGAACCAGAAGCATCAAAGTCAATGGTTGAGTTAGAGTCCTGTGCTTCAGGAGGACACAATTTGCTTCCTGTTGCTGCAATAGAAGGAGTTGGTGGTGTACAAGGAATAAAACAATCTGCTTCATATTCAATAGGTACACATACTGAACAATCTTGTTGACAACTTCCTCCACCATCTACATTAAAAACCAAAGTCAAACAACCATCACTCGCACCTGAAATAATATTCCAGCCAGGTGGTATTAGACCTGTCAGTTCAGCATTGCCACCGGTAGCAGATGATCCATCATATATCTCTAAACGATCTATCAAATCTTCCAAATAACCTTCATTAAAAGTCAAACTCACAGCGGCACCTGGTATATCAGGACACAAGGTAAAGGTACAGTTATCATTATTCCCATAACAATATGTATTAGAATAACCTGTATCACAATCTACGGTAATGGTCTCACCACATTGTCCCGACAGGGATTGCTGAAACAAAAACCCCAGAAAGACGATTCCTATTATTTGCTTTAGAATAAAACTATAAGCATTCATTTCCCTTTTGATTTTAATAACAATAGCTTCAAGTAATAATTACGCTTTTTTATTTAGGAGCGAAAGGTTCATCTTTCATCGCATCAGAAAGTCCCGCTATCCGTTCTCATTCGTGTTGCCCAAGTTTTCCTAAGCCAACGCTTCTACACGAATACCACTTCTATCGGGGCTAGGTCGTTGAGGTCTCAACCCATAGTAACTGAACTGCTTTAGAATTTAGAGATTAAAAATTAGAATTTAATCCATTCGGGGCTAGTTCGTTTCAGTCTCAACCCATAGTAACTGAACTGCTTTAGAATTTAGAGATTAAAAATTAGAATTTAATCCATTCGGGGCTAGTTCGTTTCAGTCTCAACCCATAGTAACTGAACTGCTTTAGAATTTAGAGATTAAAAATTAGAAT
>JAHDBB010000509.1 GCA_020630635.1 Chitinophagales bacterium | reverse complement strand
CAGTTAGTTATATTAAATTGAAATTTTGCAATTGTTAAGTCGTGAATGTGAGTTAGAAAGATGTAACTAGTTTTTTAGGAGAGAACGAAAATAGCTTCGTTGCAACAGGTCTCCCCGCTATACGCTATTATGGTGAAGCTTGCCCAAATCTTCTAGCCTTTCACTTTCACCATAGCCGCTACTATCGGGTCTAGTTGGTTGAGGACAGAACATGTAGTAGCTGAACTTTTTTAGAAATTAAAAATTAGAATTTAATTCATTCGGGTCTAATTGGTTGAGGAAAATGCTTCTTAGTGCCAGTTTTTTGAACAGAATTTTTTAAGAATTAAAAGAATATATAGAATTTTGATTTTTCTTAGGACGATTCCGTTACTAAAGGGAGAGACTGTAACGATCTAGCCCCGATAGAAGTGGTATTCGTGTGAAGCGTTGGCTTAAAAAAACATAGCCACACGAATAAGAACGGATAGCGGGACTTTCTGATGCAATGAAAGACGAACCTTTCGCTCCTAAAAAAAGAAACTAAAAAATCTTTCGTTTGAGCCAAATCAACACTTGCTCCTTGCCATTAGTATAGCCTTTTATGTCTTTCAAATCTTGATATAATTTTTCAAAAACCTTTTTGCGTTTATCGGGTGGATGCCCAATCGCCTTTGCAATAGCATTTGTAACCAGCTTTACATAATGCCTCATCTTTTCTGTTGATTGATTAGAAGCTCTCCCAATAGAACGAGCCTCACTAATACAAAGATCATAATACCTTCCTTTTTTTAAATGGAGTTCAAAATAGGCAACAAGCCTAATGACTCGGCAAAAAAGCTGTATATCAGGAAGGCTTTTGTTTTTGGGATTATCTACTTGTAGCCGATCCAACTTTTCGTTGAGATAATCCAAAGCCTTTTCGTACTTTTGGCTATGCAAATAAGCCAAGCTAATACTTTGTGAAAACCCCATACGATAAGGCAATGAGATTTTTTCACCATATTTTTTTAGTCCTTCTTCAACAGCAGGTAAAATGGTGAGTGCTTTGGGATAATCTTGCTCTCCCAAACGCCACAGAATTTTCAAATAACTAACCGTTTCAAAAATCTTGATCTGCACATTTTCTTTTTCTTTCATTCTTTTGAAAAGATTTTCTAGGTCAGCAATTTTTTGAGGAAACTCGCTATAATCTTTTAAAATTGCCATACCATTCAAATAGTTATTGACCAAATAAATATAACGTTGTGGAAATTCCTTAATGAGCTTGGGATGTTCGTTAAAAAATTCTATTAGTGTCTTTGAATGGACCATAAAATCACGAGTGTCCTCTGCAAAATGTTTATAATAAATAATCCAAGTATTGTGATAAGCCATCTTACCTTCTAAAGAGGTAGAAGGTTCTTCGTGCTTTAGATTTTTATGAATAAGCTCATCTGCCTTTTGATCTACCTTTAGATTTTCGTTTCCATTATATTTTTTATTACGCATCAAGAGAAACATTTCGTCATACAGACGTATTAATCGAAATGATTGGGTCGCTTTTTCTATATAAAAATCAGTATCCTCATGATTTTTGGAAAGAGCAGTTAAGTTTTGCTTATTAATTTCTAAGCGAAGATGCGTCTTTTCTAATAAAAGTAATTTAAGCATTAAAAGATCATAATGATATTCTTTGGCAATATTTTTAGCTTTTTCAATTCGCTCCTTAACCTGCTTATGCAAGTTTTTTTCTTGCAATATCTCAATTTCAGCCAAAAGTTCATAAACCCTTATCTTTTTTGTTTCTTCACTATGATATGCCCTTAAATGCTTTAAAATAGAATTGTATAAATCAGTTCTTAAAGTACTTAAATTTTTAGTATCAATTTTCTTATTAATTTTCTTTTCATCATATTTTTCTAACTCATTGAGTTTAGCAATAGCTGAAAAAAGCATTTCCTGTTTATTTCCTACACCTATATTAGTTTTTATATATCTTTTTTCTTGACCTGATAAAGAGTGAATCAAATCAAAAAGTTTCTCTGGTTTATTGGATTTATGAGGCATATCTAAAACGTTTACAAGTAATTTTTTAAAAAAATGATGATTTTGTGAAGCTGTACAATTGAAGTTTCTCAACTAAACATTAAACCACTATAAAATATTAATAATCAACATATTATAAGGCAAAAAAAATGCCAAAAGCTAGGTTTCGCATCTAAAAAACTACCAAATCTGTCATGTTTTGTAAGAGTATTGATTGCATCTTTGGATCAGAAATTCAAACACTACACAAACCAACTGTTATGGGGAACTTGCAAGATTATCCTATAGAGGAAAAAAAGGTAAATGGGTATGTAAAATCAAAAGTAATACCATTTTTAAGTAAAAAAAAGATTAATTCCGAAAAAATAGAAAATCGAACAGTCCTTTTATCAAATTTAACTGGAACACGTTCTTTGAATCAACCATCTTTGATTTCCAGTATTGATGGAAAAATTGGACAAATTCTTTTTACCATTCCTGATTGCTTTTTTTTTCCAGAACCAGGAGATGTACTTACAACAAACATCACTAATATCTTTAAGCATTTATTAAAATCTCTCCCCCCAAAAACAGGATTGATTTTAACACAAGAAAAATCCAAAGATAAATTAAAAGAATGGGTAAATGAATTAGGTATTACAGTCAATACAATATTTATCAAGAACAATGAGTCAGTCAACTTATGGGCGGAAGATTCTTTTTGTGTGTGTCATGACAATTTGGACGATGAACAATATATTGTTAAACCCCATACATCCTCCAAGCAACAAATAGAGATTACTACAAATATCACTCAAGAGACACCTTATAAAAAAAAGGAAATAGATTTATTTTTTCAAGGTGGCAATATCTTAGTAGGAGATGATTTTTGGTTCATTGGTAAAGATTGTCCACAAGACTCTATCAATGATGGTATTATTAAAGTAGCCAAAGATGAAAAAGAAGATGAAAAAGAGAAAATTATCAAGGAAGTCTATCAAAATGCTTTAGACCCTGAGCGAAAGTTGTTCATTATTCAATCTAGAGAAGATGTCCCTACTACCTCCTATGAGACTTTTGTGATGAAAGAAGAAGAGAAAGAAGAAAAATGGGAACAGATTTTTCATAGAGGTAATGAAGACGGTACCAAACAACCTCTCTTTCATATTGATATGTTTATTTCTTTAGCAGGAAGAGACAACCAAAATAATAGAATCATTTTGGTTGGCGACCCCTTGATGGCAGATAAATTACTGGGCAAAAGCTATTCACGAGAAGAAAATCTTTCTCATCTATTTGATGATATTGCTCAACAATTAAAACTAAAAGGGTTTAAGGTTATTCGCAATCCTATGCCACATATTTATGATGATGATGATGATGATAAAATACGATATTGGTACTATGCCTCTGCCAACAATGTTATTGTTCAAAATTATGAAAATACCAAAAAAGTCTGGCTTCCTACTTATGGATATGGACTTTGGCAAGAACTAAAACGAACTGATGAAGTAAATAAAACTATTTGGGAAGATTTGGGATATGAGGTCGAAATGGTTCCTAATTGCCATCCTTTAGCAATCAAAAATGGTGTGCTTCATTGTATTAGCAAATATCTTTATCGAATATCCTCAATTACCAATCCTCAATATATAAAAAAACAAAATACTAACTTTTTAAAATAAACAACTCCATTACTAATTAACAATTTTAAAACATTCACTTATGAAAACCAGAATTTTTTACCTATCAAAAATTATTAAAAACCTGGAAGAAGTTTTAGCTTCTGATATTATCATTGACCGAGACGCTATGGGCAGAATCATGAATGTATGGAACAATGATAGGGGAACGCCTATTTCAGAAGCTATACAAATCGAAAAAAACCGCTACTACTCTCAAGAATTAGAAGGAGGTACTTCAACTATTCAACGTGGTCGTTTAGCAGGTACTGAATGGGTCGCTTTGTCTAATGAAGAAACGCCTAATTTTACAGTAGAGGACCACATCATTTATACACCTAACACAAAGAGCATCTGTATATATAACCTAAATACTAATGTCACAAAGCGTTTTTCTACCAACCGCCGCAAGGTAGGCATTTATCATAGACAAGATAAATATCATGTCGTGGTGGTAGAATAAGGCTAAAAATATCGAAACACATGGTAGAATTAATTAGAAGATGTCAAATGGGAGACGGTATTGCTTGCTGGCAATTTTATCTCCAATATTATTTGAGCAAAAAGTTTGAGACACTTTGTAAAGATCTCAATGTTGAAAAGCCCTTGATTGTTATTGAAAAACCCTTGTATAAGGATTCCGCTTACAATTGGGGACAAATAATGGGAGAACGTGAACTATTTAATGTACTCTCTGATGATTTTTCTAATAAACTCAATATCTCCAAAGAGACTAAAGTCAAAGTACTACTAAATATACAAAAACAAGTAAAAGTGCTAATGAAAGAGATTGAAGAAAATATAGAAGAATTGAGTGCCTCACCCCAAGATATTGTGGAGGTTTCAGGTACATCTTAAAAATCGTTCATTTTAAAAATTATGTGTGTTTTCAAAGATGCAGCCGAGCATTCGGTTGTAAGACATCCGTTCTTGTTTTACAACCAATGTGAGGCTGTTTCCCTAAACTATTTTCATCGTTTTATCCTAGCGCAGTAGAGTATTATTGCCCCAGCCCCTTTTACCCAACAACAACACGTTTTCTACTCCTAGCAATGTTTAAAACGTTTTATAGATTTCCCATTATAATTTTTTTGATTTTAAAGACAACCAAAGCCAGTGCTGTGCTGGTTTTGGTTTTTTTATTTTAAGAGCCAAAGACTTGGTA
>JAHDBB010000508.1 GCA_020630635.1 Chitinophagales bacterium | reverse complement strand
CTGAATAAAAAATAGTCTGCCTCAAAAATGACGATTATTTACGCATAGGTACTTAATCGGCAACCAGTCTAAAGTTGCCAAGTTACTTTCATTGTAAAAAAAGAAAGGGTAAGTCGTTTCAATCGGATTGCTATGCAGGAACGGGAAGACCCATCCGACTGATTTATATTAATAGACTCCCTTCTCTTTATCAATCGGATTGCTTCTTCTTTGACGGGAAGACCCATCCGATTGAAGCGATTCATTTTTTCTTTGATTGTAAAATAGGGCAATAATGGTGGCAACCTTAGACGGGTAGCCACTTAATCCATTCGGAGCGAGTTTGCTGAAAACACAACCCCTCAAAAGGCTCATTATATTTTTTATCACTTGCAATTCCTCATTAAAATGAAATACCTCATATCCCTTTTCTGTTTACTTTTTCTTTCCTACAATCTGTCTGCCCAAGTCCCCGGCTATCAAGGAAAACGATTTTATATAGGTTATGAATTGATTCCACATATGCTTTCAACAGCCATAGCCAATGATTTAGGTAATTACTCCTATTATGATAAAGAAGGAAGAAAATTGAGTAATGATGTACTGATTAGATTTTCCCACAAGGGGAGCGTCAATTATGTTATTTCTCGCAATCATATATTGACAGGAGAGTTTACTTATAGAAGAGATGGATTTACAAAGAAATATGAGTATGATAGTTGGGATGTCGTGTCACCCTACACAGAAGAAACGTACTTTAAATTGCAGTCTAGAACTTTAGGGATTGGTCTCAAACGGATGAACTATGTAAGTAGAGGATTCATTGCACCTGTTGGCAACTTTTTTGAGTTTCGTTTATTTATGCTCAATACGCTTGTCGCAGCACATGGGCAACCTCGTAATGTCAGTAAAGAACCTCTTTCACAGTCAGAATCCATCAATGAGTTGGGGGTAGGAATCAGTTGGGGGATGCAAACCGTATGGTTTGATCGATTCATTCCAAGTTATACCATTGGTATTGGTTGGCGTGTATTGAGGTATGGCATGTTACTTAATTTTCAAGGTAATAGTCCAGACAACCCCAATTTTGGCATATTAAAAGACGCTAGCGAGCAATCTTTTGGCGGTCTTACACCCAATATGTATCTGACAGGACAAGTTGGGATTGGCGTATTATTGTTTTGATTGATGTCCTTGCAAAATAGTCCCGACTGGATTAAATTCTAATTTTTAATCTCTAAATTTTAAAGCGGTTCGGTTTGTGAAATGTTCTGTCTATGCAAAATAGCCCCAACTGGATTAAATTCTAATTTTTAATCTCTAAAACAGTTCAGTTACGATAGGGTGTATCCATGCAAAATAGCCCCGATAGTAGTGGTATGGCTGCGACTCGGCTGAACCAGCCAGGTTTTCAAAACCTGACTGTTTTGAGCAAGGCTAGAGGCAGCCATAAGAACGGATAGCGGGACTTTTCATTGCGACAAAGCACTCAACCCTTCGCTCCTAAAAATACATAAGACAAGAAGAAAAAAATGTCGAATATCAGCTAATAGCTAAACGCTGTGGACAAAGCACGAACTGAACTGCACTATCGACTACAGACTATCGACTAAAATTCACCCGTCACTCAAAAGTACTAGATTGAGCCTATTGATTACATACCTACTCATCCTTTCAGCCATCCTTCAGATTTTGTATTACAGTATCTTTTTTGGGCGCATGGTCTTTTTTAGGAAAACGAAAGCCTTTGACCCACGAGCCGTTCAACATCTGCCTTCGCCACCTGTCTCTATTATTATTTGTGCCAAGAACGAAGAAGAAAACTTAAAGAAAAACCTCCCTTTTATTCTCCAACAAAAATATGATGCGCCTTTTGAAGTCTTAGTGGTCAATGATCGTTCTACGGATAACACCAATCAAGTTCTTGAAACTTATGCACAAGAGTACTCGTATATTAGAATAATAACAATTAACAACAACACCTCCACTCATTTAAAAGGTAAAAAATATGCTTTGCAAACAGGCATATTAGCTGCCTCCTATAATCAACTACTTTTAACTGATGCGGATTGTCAACCCAATTCGCAGAACTGGCTATCGTTGATGACTGCCCCTTTCAAATCGGGCTTCCAAATTTCTTATGGTTATGGACCTTATCAGACTGAAGACACGATGCTCAATCGTTGTGTTCAGTATGAAACCCTCATGACTGCCACCCAGTATTTTTCTCATTTCTGGTGGGATTTTCCATATATGGGAATTGGGCGCAACCTTGCCTATCATCGAAAAATATTTTTTGAGGCAAAAGGCTTTGAAAATATTGGACATCTTACCTCTGGTGATGATGATCTTTTTATTAGTAAAATAGGATCTCAACAACCTAGTAGTGCGGTGCTTCATTCAGACAGTTTTATGTACTCAAAAGCTCCTAAAAATTGGCGTTCTTGGTACATTCAGAAGCAAAGACATCTTTCTACAGGTTGGCACTACAAATGGGTTCATCAATTTTCTTTGGGACTCTTTATTATTTCTCATTTCTTCTTTTATATTTCGATTGTTCTTAATATATTTGTGGGCATTGGTTCAGTTTTTGCAACTTCATTAGTGTTTGTAAAACTAATAGTACAACTGGTGATTGCACAACAACTACTCAAAATATTTCAATCACCTCTTTCACTTTACCAATTTATGTTTTGGGATGTGCTATTTAGCTTTTATCACTTAATATTTGGATTTACCTCATTTAAACGAATAACACTATGGAAGTAAGACAACTAAAGATCAAAGGATTTGTCAAAGACGCAAAAACAGGACAACCGCTCAAAGGAGTAAAAGTAAGTACCACCTCCAATTTACAAGGAAAGTATTCTACTAATAAAGGAAGATTCACCATTTCAATTGAAGTTAGCAATAATATTCCCACCTTAAAGTTCACACATCCAGGTTATAAACCTATCAATAAAAAAATAGTACCAGCGTCATCAGTGGAGTTGGATATTACGATGGTCAAGAACAAAGCAGATAAAGAATTGGCAGACAATGAGCTGATTCAAAAAGCTTTGAAAGGAAGCCAGTTTGCTTTTTCTAAGTTGATGAAGCGTTACAAGGATTCAGTTTATTACGTAATCCTCAAAATGGTTGGTAATGCAGATGATGCAGAAGACTTGACCATTGAAGCCTTTGGTAAAGCTTTTAACAAATTAGATAAGTTTAGTCCAGAATTTGCGTTTAGTACTTGGCTGTTCCGTATTGCCATCAACAATGCGATTGACTTTATGCGTAAAAAACGTTTAGAGACACTTTCTATCGACCAGCCCATTAGCACAGAAGGAGGAGAAAGCATCAATCCAGACATTACAGATGACTCATTGGACCCAGAAGAAAGTTATATTCGAGAACAAAGAAGGGTATTGATGAGAGAAATCACCGAAAAGTTGAGTCCAAAATACCGTACACTTATTGAATTAAGATTTTTCGAGGAATTATCCTATATCGAAATTGCAGAAAAAATGAATTTACCGATTGGTACAGTGAAGGCACAACTATTTCGGGCTAAACAATTGTTGCACAATGTTTTAAAAACGTCAATCAATCTTTAATTAAAAAGAATAGTTATATATACATCTCTTATAATTATGGAAAAATGAGTCAATTATGAAAAGTTGGTTCAAAATTTGATTATTAAAAAATACCAAACTACTGACCATTCTTTGAAATGATATGCAAAAGAATAGTTTAACCTTTCCAAACCTTTTTTCACATATTTTTTTAAAGAATACAACTAACTGAGAAAATGAGACATTTACTGCACTGAACGCAGTAAACATCAACCTTGTGGAAAAAACAATGCTACTTAGGATTCTTCGCTACTCACAGAATCCTGTTTTTCCTATGTTGAATTTATTGCGATTAGATTTTTACACAAAGCTTATATTTTATTTTTCACAATCTAATTGCTTCGCTATGGCAGTAAAACAACTAAAGATTAAAGGTAGAATCACAGACTACCATACGGGTCGCCCCCTTAAAGGCGCAAAGGTGTGTTCTTTCGAGAACCTAAAAGGAGAAACCTCCAATAAATCAGGGAATTTCTCTATCCAACTCAAAGAATCCAAGTCTTTATTGACCATATCTCTAAAAGGATATCAAACACTCAATAAAGAAGTCAATGATAAGGATAGTTCTGTTCTAGATATTGCTTTGGTCAAATACAAAGAAACGGCTGAATGCACAGATTTAGAACTGATCGAAAAAGCCAAAGGTGGCAATCAAAAGGCTTATGCTAAATTAATGGAACGTTACTACAACGGGGTCTATTTTCACATGCTCAAATATGTGCGAAAACCAGAGGATGCGGAAGACCTAACCATTGAGGCATTTGGCAAAGCTTTTGATAAGCTACACATCTATCGTCCAGATTTTGCATTTAGTACATGGCTTTACCGAGTTGCTTGGAACAACGCCATTGACTTCAAACGCAAAAAACGGCTTCAAACGCTTTCTATTGATGAACCCATCAAAGATACGAAGGGCGAAAATATCACACCCAACATTCCTAGTAACAACTTGGACCCTGAAGAATGCTATGTAAAGGAGCAACGCAAGTCGATGCTTCATGAGCTAATGGGTGAGCTAAGTCCAAAGTATCGCCAATTAATTGAATTGCGTTTTTTCCGAGAGTTTTCTTACAATGAGATCGCAGAAGAGATGGACGCTCCGATTGGAACCATCAAAGCACAACTACATCGTGCCAAACAATTGCTTCAAGCGATTTTAGAAAACAGATTGGATATGATTTAAGACCATAACACATTTTTTTGTATAAAGGGTTTTATATGATTTAAAGCCCAATTGATAATCTATTTTCAGCAA
>JAHDBB010000507.1 GCA_020630635.1 Chitinophagales bacterium | reverse complement strand
TCGGGAAATTGAGGAAAAGGAACCCACTCATTGGCATTGTTGGTTTCAAAAAAGACATAAGCACGTGGATCAAAAATACCACTTCCATCACTTGCATTTGTCGTCGAAAATAAACGCCAAATATTGTCTCCCATCCGCAAATTATTGTGTTCTCTAAAAGACCAATGACAGCTTTGCCGTTGCCAAGATTGAGCCGAAGGAAGCATCACAATATCCTCACCTTGACCAATGACGGGCAAATTGTTTTCAATAATATCTTTTAAAATCGGTGTCGCAAAATCGGGGTCTTTTTCGACCATTCGCATCGCATGACGCAATCGAAGAGAATTGGCAAATTTAATCCAAGTATAAACATCGCCATTCAAAAAAGTATCAAAGCTGCCAATGCTCAAATAAGGTGTTCCATCCTCCGTAACAGGTTCGAGATTGATATTAATATTTTCGGCAGCCCACGCCAATTCCTCCAATAAAAACTTGTAAATGTCTTCTTGTTGGTCAAACGCTGGACGAGCTAAATCAATATCTTGATAGCCTTTGCCTGCATCAAAAAACGGAATGTCGCCAAATAGATCAGTTACTCTAAAAGTCTTATAAGCCGTTATGATTTTGAGCATTCCTCGCACATTATTCAAGGCTTCTGGTTCTGTGCTTTCCTCCATCTCGTCAAGCCGTTTTTCAATCTCCCGAATGTGTGCCAATGCTGTATAATAGTTGTTCCATTGATCTTCGGTCCCTATTGAAACATTGGGCCAACTAGCAGCCGTTAAAGCTCCTAATTGTGTGACAGGGTACAAGACTTCATTGTGCATATAAAACTGCTCACTCCATCCCAATTGCAAAGAACCAATGATGGTATTAAACAACTGACCGATGCCTGTTTCGGTTGGTGCAAAAGGATTTTGGTTGAGTTCTTCAAAGCCTTTTTCGCAAGAACTTGAAAAAAACAATAGACAAATTGTGAATATGGAAAAGGATATTTTTTTCATTTTAAGTTGGTCGTTTGGAGTCCTTCATCCTAAAGAATGAAGTAAAATATTTTTCGTTTTTGATATAAATTAAGGACTGAACAGAAACGTTCCTTCGTCCCAAAATGCACGAAAAGAACCGAAAAACGTCCCTTCGTCCCTTTCTCAAAAACTAGCATTTAACCCTATACTGATAGATCGTGTTCCAGGAAAAGAAGCCCACTCTAATCCTTGTGCATTACCCGAACCTCGCACTCCTTCTGGATTGATTCTATCGGGCAAGGAAGTATAAAGATAAAACAAGTCTCGTCCAACTAAGGAGAGCGTCAAGTTTTGAAAGGCTTTCACTTTATCCAAAAAATTGGGTCGCAATTCATAAGACAAAGCGACTTCTCGTAACTTGATCCAAGAGTTTTCTAGAATCCCTGGTGTACTCAAAAATCGTCCCCAGCCGCCTGTGTTACCTACGTATCTAAAGTAATAATGAACGACTTGATCATTGGGCGTACCATCCGCATAAACACCATCTAAGATAACCCCAATATTTCGAGTATTACCCTCTGGGTCTGTATAAGCCAATCCACCACCATCTCTTTCCAGTAAAGTCTCTGGGCTTTGTCCCGTTTGCAAGCCAATCACATAAGAACCTGCATAAATATCACCGCCCCATTTGGTATCGACCAATGTACTTAACTTGAAGCCCTTATAACCTAAACGCATCGTCCAACCACCGATAAAATCAGGAGCTGCATTACCGATAGGGACCCGACTATCTGTTATCAAATATTGCGTACCTGCATCATTCAAAATTGGTTGTCCTGTTTCTTCATGATACACATAATCATAGCCTACAATCGTACCATATTCTTGACCTTCTTGAACGGCAATAGCAGGACCATTCAAATCCCAAATATTCGCTAACTCCAATATCTTTGCCCCTTCTCCTAAACTCACGACAACATTTCGATTGCGACTAATATTGAGTCCTGTTTCCCAAAAGAAATTACGCTTTTTCATCACCACATAATTCAAGATAGCCTCGAAGCCTTTGTTTTGTAATTTTCCTGTATTGATACGAATTTCACTAGCTCCCGAAGAAGCAGGTAAAGGAGAATCTAAGATTTGGTCGAAGGAGTTGATTTGGTAGTAGGTAAGGTCTAAGTTGATTTTATCATCCCACAAACCCAATGTCAAACCCGTTTCAAAAGAATTGGCTCGTTGCGGTTTTAAGGCGATGGGTGGGATAGTCGTTGGTAAACTAGCCGTTTGAACACCTCCAAAATTATCGGTTTCATAAACAAAGTCTATCTTGAATGGATCGGTATCTGAAGCCGTTTGTGCATAAGCTCCTCTTAATTTTAAAAAGCTCAACCAAGATTGATTAAAATCCAACGCTTCTGTCGCTATAAAACTCAAAGAGGCAGAAGGATAAAAATAGTCATTGTTATCAATAGGCA
Source organism: Chitinophagales bacterium (assembly GCA_020630635.1). GTDB lineage: Bacteria > Bacteroidota > Bacteroidia > Chitinophagales > UBA2359 > JAHDBB01. The sequence goes on along the minus strand of JAHDBB010000507.1, from coordinate 2,442 downwards.
AAGCCGAAGACCAATCATTTCGACCTGTCAATTCCAAGAATAAGAAGTTCGCATAGCTCAAGTTAAGAAAGCTATAAAGGGAGTTGATTTTTTTATCGAATCGGACTTCATTAAAGCTAGGAGCATCCAAAGGATCTTCATAGTTGTCTAAGGTAAAGAGCCAAGGATTGACCCAGCGGTTATTTTGGTTTTGAGCATTCAATCCATAAATACTGCGACTCCATTGTGTGCCACCAAAAGAAAGGCTCGCATTGATAGGCAAACCAAAAAGATTGTTTTCTCTTGCAGTGATTAAAAACTCATTATTGCTGACCCAATCACGGGATAGTTCATTGCTATAAAATCCATTTTCAAGCCCTAGAATATCGGTAGGATTGTGTCGTTCTTCAAATTGGTCTAAGGTCAAATCTAATCCCACTCGCCCCATCACATTTAACCAATCTGTCACCTCATAATTTACGGTCAAAGCTCCTAATAATTTATCACGATTTAAGTCGGTGTTATTATTGTAAGTATTCCACCACAAATGACGAGGGGTAAACTCAAAAGGATAGCCACCTTCATACGCACTATAATCATTTCGACTGCCATCTGCTAAGAAGTTGATTTCTTCTTCTAATCCTTTATAGCTTCGAGGCCAACTATACAAAATCCCTTTGGCAAAAGAGCGATCATTGTCATCGCCTAAGGTCGGACTATTTAAGCGATAGTAATCCATATACGAAATGGCGAGATCTGCTTTTACCTTTGACGAAATATTGAGTGTGGAACCTAAATTGATGGTTGTTTGATTGTAAATACTGTTGGGGATGATGGCTTCATGATCAGTATGGGTCATCGAAACTCTAAGGCTTCCAAAATCATTGCCACCAGAAAAAGATAAGTTGTGGGTAGTTGTATTTCCGTTTTTAAAGTACTGCTTGATGTTGTCAGGTTGTGGATCAAAAGGACGCATTTCGCCATCCCACCAACGCACCATTTGTCCTTCCATCTTAGGACCCCAAGATACACCTGTCGAATAATAACCAAAGAGATTTTCTGTTGGAAATCCTAAAGTTCCGTCTTCCTCTTTCAAGCTGTTGATACTCGGATATAACAACTCACCTTCTTCATTTTTTAGAAAGGTAGGTTCTAAAAGACTGATAGGACCACCAGCTCCGTATTTATTTTGGACATCCCGATAATAATAAGGCTGTATCGTTTTATGAATCACCGAATAATTGACACCTAATCCTTTTTGTACTTTACCTCGTTTGGTGGTAATCAAAACCACGCCATTCGCTCCTCTTGCGCCATACAAAGCCGACGCTGTTGGACCTTTCAAAATATCGACACTTGCAATATCTTGCGGATTGATATTATTAATCGCTGATCCCCAATCAACCCCTCGTCCAATATTTTCCAATCCAGGTGCATTTTCCAATGGAACACCATCAACTACAATCAATGGTTGATTATTAGAATCAATATTATTGTTTCCTCGAATGATGATACGAGACGTTCCGCCATCCACACCATCGGGGCTACTAATCTGCACACCAGCCGATTTTCCACTCAAAGAATTAACGACATTGGGCGCATTCGACATAGCGATTTTTTCTCCATCAAAACTTTCGGTAGAATAGCCGACTTCTCGTTTTTGTCGCTTAATTCCCAAAGCCGTTACGACCACTTCTCCCAACTGTTTCGCATCATTAGACATGGTTACATCAATGACACTTTTTCCCTCAATCGGAATTTCCTGTTCCATAAAACCGATGTAACTAAAGACAAGCGTATCTTGTGGATTCTCGACAGACAATTGATACTTGCCATCAAAGTCGGTAATCGTTCCAACAGTGGAGGCATTTTTAAGGCGAACCGTCACACCAATCAATGGCTCATCATCTTCATCAGAACCTACCTTTCCACTAACGGCATGTTGAGCAACTACCGTATGGAGACAAAATAGGCTGAATAAAATTAGGGTGAATTTATGCATATTAGTTGTTGGTTTTAAGAGTTGATGGTAGTTCAGTTCGTGGATTTGGGACGAAGGGGCGTTGTGGTTCATTTCTTGATTTGGGGACGAAGGGGACGTTTTGGTTCAAGACTTAAAATCCTGTTAATTCCGAAAAATCCTATCATCCTATTCCTTTTTGGGCTAGGAGCGAAGGGTTCATTGCTTTGTCGTCACAGAAAGTCCCGCTATCCGTTCCTATGAACGCAGCTAAGTTTTATGAAGCCAACGCTGTGCATTCATACCACTACTATCGGGGCTAGTTCGTTGAGGACAGAACGTTTCACAAACTGAACCATTTAGAATTTTACCATAATCTTTGTAATCAAACTACTAAAATTCTGTCTATTCTTTTAATTCTTAGAAATTCTGTTCCAAAACTGGCACTAAGAAGTACCTTCCCAATCCATATAGACCCGATAGCAGCGGCTATGGTGAAAGCG
>JAHDBB010000506.1 GCA_020630635.1 Chitinophagales bacterium | reverse complement strand
ACACCTTACAATCCAAACATCAAAAAGACCAAAGCCTCCAAAACAAACAAGAGAGTTTAGACACCTTTTTCATTTCCGAAAAACTAAAGGACGCTTGCGAAATGTTTATCCGAAATAAGTTGCTCAAAGCCGACTACTCCATCCAATTATTAGAAGCCGTCGAACAAATCGTCAAAGACAACTTTGAAAAATACAGTCAAGTTCCATCCGTCATCATTTACTACCAAATCTATCAAATGTTGGTCCATGACGATGCGCCTTATTTCCACCAACTCATCCCGATTTTAGAGAAATACATTCACCACTTTCAATTGGTTGAACAACGCAGCATTTATGACTATGCTCAAAACTTTTGCATCGCTCGCATCAATGAAGGAGACGAAGACTTTTTAGCAGAACTTTTCAAATTATATCAAGCACAACTAAAAACAGACTTATTGATGGAGAAAGGTTTTTTATTAGAATGGCACTACAAAAATATCGTGACAGTTGGATTGCGTTTAGCTCAATACGATTGGGTCTTTGAATTTATTGAAGGCTTCAAAGAAAAGCTACATCCTGATGTTTTTCAAAATGCGTATCGCTACAATTTGGCAGCTTATTGTTATGACACCTTACAATATCAAAAGGTCTTAGATTTATTAGGGCAAGTAGAATTTAATGATATTCGATACAGCTTAGGAGCCAAATCTATTTTGTTGAGAACGTACTATGACTTAGAAGAATATACGGCTTTAGAGTCGCATTCACACGCCTTTAAAGTCTATCTCAATCGAAATAAACTCATCTCTGATTATCGCAAAAAAGGCTTTTATCACCTTATCAAATTCACCGAGCGTTTAGCCAAACTCAAAGAAGAAAAAGCCTTTATTAAGGCTCAAAAAGTGGAGAAAAAATTATCTAAAATACAAGAAGATATAGAAACAAGTGAGCCGATTTTTAATAAGAAATGGTTGTTGGAGAAAGTGAAGGTTTTTTTATAAAAAAGGGGCGAGGGGACGTTTTACGGTTCATTTCGTGGTTTGGGGACGTTTGCGGTTCATTTTGTGCTTTGGGGACGAGGGGACGGTTTCTTTTTTAAATCAAAGACAAATTGAGTCGATTATAAAAAGTCAACGTCCCTTCACGTCACATCGTCCCTATCGTCACTCTTTTTGGCACTAAGAAGTACTGTCCAAATCTATTTAGACCCGATAGTAGTGGTATGCTAAATGCAGCGTCAGCTTCTAACCACAAGTCAAAAAGACTTGCGGTAGAGCGAGGCTTTTAGCATAAGAACGGATAGCGGGGAGACCTGTCACGATGAAAGAGTAATAACCCTTCTCTCCTAAAAAATACTATTGTAGTAATCTAATATGGATTGAAAGGCTCCCAATAGTTCTTCCAAATTACCCAAGTAATATTTTTTGGTATCAATAATGATGGTATTTTCTATCAATGCTAAAAACTTCCAAGTATCACCTGTTGTTACACAACCATAGATTTTGTCTAAATGTACATTACCTTCGTCATTAAAAATCTTCGCTCCAATGAGTTGTGCAGCACATTGTGGAATCCCAATATCCAAGTCATGTTTCTTTGCCTCCACAATCTGTAAAATAGGAAAATTGACCTCAAAAGATTGTGTGTCTTTAGCCAAAATAAAATCACACTCTCCTTTCAAACCCTTTGATTCATCAACATTAAGGGCATCCCCTGAATAAATCGTGAAAAATTTATTATTGGTATTTCGTAATTCTAGTAAAATAGGCATTACTATTAATTCAGAACGAGCCTTTTCACTTTTGATAGGTAACTCTTCCGAAAACTTTAAAACATTAAGTAACCATTCAGTCGGTTTTTTAGGAGTAGGATTTTTGATAAGTTCCTCTACTTTGTGAACAACCCCTAACTCATTTTTTATTTTTTTGAGAGAAAAACTGCTATAAGATGCCATAATTTATTTTTTAATCTAAAAATAAAAAAAATCCCACACTCTTAAAAGAATGCAGGATTTTGCCATGAAACAAATCAAAACTTGTTGAAATGTCTATTTTATTTTGTGGAACGCTTTTTATATTCCTCTAACAACTTTTTCTTAAACTTTGCTTCTGCCTTGTGCAACTTCGCTACTTTATCTGATGGCAACACCTTTTTGAATTGGGCATTGTACTTTTTCAATAAAGCGGCTTCGGCTTCTTTCTTATCTACTATGGCATCAGGATCGTCTTCCTTGCTAGAATATTTTTTTCTCAACTGATCTTTTTGGTCTTGGTACTCGTCATAAATGGGCCAAAACTTTTGTGCTTCGTCTTTAGAAAGAGAAAGTTCTTCTGTCAAGAAACCCACTTTCATTTCATTAATACCACTGTTTTGAGCCATCGCTGCAAAACTTGACAAACAAATCAAGCAAACAAAAAAGAATCCTTTGATTATGTTGAATGTTTTCATATTATATCATTTAAATTTTCGTCATCTAATTCTTGTAACAAATATTCTCGAACTTCATCCATATCCAGTTGTTTTGAGAAAGTGAAAATGTCGCCTTCTCCGTCTAATTCTTCCAAAATAACTGCTTCGTCTAATTCTTCTGCTAATAAGAGCTGATTAAAATCGGCATCTGATAAACCTGCTAATTCTTGATTGAGGTTGAAGGGTGTTGCTGGTGGCGTTCCAATGCCTCCACCTGTGAAAAAGTAAGAGCCTATCATAAAGAGCATCAACATCGCTGCAACGCTTGATAAAATCGGAACCAATCGGAATCGACTTCCTCCTGTTTCTTTTTGCTGCATTTGAATGACCTTGCCTTTGCCTTCTTCTTCCTTGATTCTGTCCCAAACTCGTTGAGGGAATGTTTCAAAATAGTTTTCAGGGATGGCATAAGCCTTTTCATCTTTCAAATGTTCCAAATCAATGGGTGCTTCTTCTTGGGTATCGGCTGCCTTGACGCTATCCATAATGCGACTACTCAAATTGGCAAAGTAATCATTGGGTACGCTATAAGCGGTATCATCTTTCAAATGTTCTAAGGCGACAGGTGCTTCGGCTGCGGCTTCCAATTGGATGCGCTCCATCACTCGACTACTCAATGTTTCAAAATAGTCAGTCGGAACACTAGCTGGGAAAGTGATCTTTTGACTCAAAGTAATTTCTTCTTCGTCATTTGCATTAACTCCTTCCCACATTCGCTCATTCAATGTTGCAAAGTAATCATTTGGAACGCTGGCAGGGAAAGTAATCTTTTGACTTAAAGTCATTTCTTCTCCTTCGCTTGCCTTAACTCCTTCCAATATTCGCTGATTCAATGTTGCAAAGTAACCATTTGGAACGCTGGCAGGGAAAGTGATCTTTTGACTTAAAGTCATTTCTTCTCCTTCACTTGCCTTAACTCCTTCCCATATTTGTTGGCTCAATGTCTCAAAGTAAGCTCTTGGAACTTTAAATGCAGTTAAGTTGGTATGTTCCTTTATAATAGAAGGAATTTCAATGCTTTTGTCACTATATATATAGGGAATCGCACTTAAATTGTCTTCAAAATAGGTAGATGGAACTTTAAAAGGACTAGTACTAGTGGTGTGCTTTTGAATAATGGCAGGAATTTCAACTTCTTTTTCAGATGCTACAAAAGCGGCATCTTCCCCATTATTTTCAAAATATCCAGTAGGAACTTTGAAGGGGTTTTTACATGAAAGGCTCGCTAAAAAAGGAGCGATCTCTTGCAGTTCTTTTTGTATGTTGAAATCTTTTTCCATTTTTTTTAAGTTCTGATAGTTAGATGTGCAACCATTTTTATAGTTTAATCCTCCGTCAAATATTTCTCTATTTTCTTGACGGCATGATGGTAGGATGCTTTGAGTGCGCCCACCGATGTTCCCAATATTTCAGACATATCATCATATTTCAACGCATCATAATAACGCATCTTAAAGACGAGCTTTTGTTTTTCGGGCAAAGTCTCAATGGCTTCTTCCAATTTTATTTGAATTTCATCTCCATCAAAATAAGGGTCAGAACGTAAAAGTGCGCCTAAGTCATAATCATCTGTTTCCAAAGCAGTCGAAGCACGGCGTTTTCTTTTATTAATAAAGGTCAAAGACTCATTGGTCGCTATTCGGTATAACCAGGTATATAACTTAGAGTTTTCTTTAAATTTATCTAAGTTTTTCCAAATCTTAATAAAGACATTTTGAAGAACATCATCGGCATCGTCGTGAATCATGACAATCCGTCGAATGTGCCAATAGAGTTTTTCTTGATATTTTAGAATCAATTTATTAAAAGCCTTTTCTTTGGTTGCTGGATTCCGAAATTGCTCCAATATTTCCGCATCTGTTATTTTGGTCTTTTCCATTTTTAGTGTTTTTGTGTAACCGTATGTAAGGTCATAGCTATGTGTTTTGGTATTCTTAGTCCATAGTCGCCCGTCCTTTTCTTGAAGTGACAAGTGGATAGTGACTGGTGGCTTTTTTTGTTTGTTTTGTGATTTTTTCGTTTATTCTTTGTCAAATAGATGGAAAATGAAACTTATTCAAAATGATTGAGTGATAACGATTGAACTTTTGAAGAATGTTTCCTTTTCTCTGAGCATCTATTTGCACAAAGAATCTTTTTAGAGAAGAGAACGGTTATTACTCTTTCATCGTAATGGGTCCCCCTGCTATTCGTTCTTATTGCTGCTCTAGCCTTTCAAGAACAGATGCTATCTGTTCCTACTTGCCTAGCTTCGCAGCAATACCACTGCTATCAGGTCTAGTTGGTTTTGGAATGAACTTCTTAGTGCCAGTTAAGAAGTTCATAGTCGATGGTCCATAGTTTTTGAGTTGACCATTTTTTAAGGTGAAGTCATACGAGACAAAAAGAAATTGAGACTGCAATGATCTAGACCCGAATGGATTAAATTCTAATTTTTAATCTCTAAATTCTAAAGCGGTTCA
>JAHDBB010000505.1:2239-4915 GCA_020630635.1 Chitinophagales bacterium | reverse complement strand
AAACAACTCAAACGAATCACCAAAGGACAACCTTTGTTTAGAGACGAAACAGGACGAGTTTGGAAAGAACAACCTTTATCTAAAAATCGTTTTCACATGCCATCGGCAGAGTATGAAAAAGCTCAAAAAGGTGGAACGCCTTGGAGTCGTAAATTTCTTGCTCCTGACACTAAAAATGGAGGCGAGTTTGAAATGATTATCCGTCATGATGGCAAACGTGTCACCAAAGGTAAATATAGGGAAACTTACAATTTTGGAAGAACGGAAGATTATTTCGGAATCAAACATTTATTTCAAGACATTTTACCTCATTTTGTAAGTGACAATTATGTCGATACTTCTGATAAAGGTTGGGTTAAAATTATTGATTAAGTGGATTAGGAGCGAACGGTTATTACTCTTTCATCGCTACAGAAAGTCCCGCTATCCACTCCTATAAATGCAGCCTTGCTTTCTACCGCAAGTCTTTTCGACTTGTGGTTAGAAGCCCTTGCATTTATACCGTTCCTATCGGGGCTAGTTGGCACAGTAGCCATCTCTTACAAACGGCAGGTTTTTCGTGATAAAACGAGCAACATTCTGTATATTCTTCTAATTCTTAAAAATTCTGTTCAAAAAAATGGTAAGAAGAAGTACTGACCTTTCCAACTAGCCCCGATAGCAGTGGTATGAATGCACAGCGTTGGCTTAGAAAAACATGGCTGCATTCATAAGAACGAATAGCGGGACTTTCCATAGCAACGAAGCATCCAACCCTTCGCTCCTAAAAAAGAAAAGAAACTTTATTTCATTCTTTAGGATGAAGCCACGAAAGAACCGAAAAACCAAGTTTTACTTCATTCTTTAGGATGAAGCCAACGAAGCCAACCGAAAAAACCTTTACTTCATTCTTTAGGGTGAAGTTATACAGAAAGGTGATCTTCAACCTCAACTTGTCACCTAAATCTACAAGTTTATGCCTTTAGAAAACTTCAAATACAAAGTCCGTTGGTCCGACTTTACGACCAAAGAATCCAGACCCACAGGAGAGGACGAAGACGCACACATCGAAGCAAATTCCCTCGCCAAAAACATGCAAGGAAAAGTCAAAAAAGGAAAATACAAAGTCTCCTCCATCAAATTGCGAATCACCGTAGATAAAGCTGCCAGTTGGGTAGTCAAAGGAACAAAGACAGACGACTTGCTCAAACACGAACAAGGACATTACGACCTCACCGCCATCGGAGCAAGAGAATTGCACAAACGAGTTTTAGCATTAGAAACCGAATCCAAAGAAGCCTTACTATCTGGCATCGCCGACCTACAAGAAGAAATGCAAGGATTGACCGACGAACTCAACGAATTATACGATGACGATACCGATCATTCTCGCAAAGAAGCTCGTCAAAAATTTTGGGCAACGGAAATCGCTGCTGCCAAAAACAGAACGGCTGGAACGCTCAAAGAGATTAAAGCAAAGGTCAAATAATCAGTAGATTTTATTCTTCTATCAAATACTTATCGTACTCATATTCTTTTAAGATCTTTTTGGCTTCTTCATATTGATTGATAGGAACGATAATGATGACCATATCACTGTATTCTGTAGAAAGAGGATCTAAACTGTAGGTATGTTGATTTTGAACAATAAAATCTATCTCGTTCGATTCTAATATTGATTGGGCAAACATCCAATCCATCATATTATTAAACCTAGCTAAGTTTATCCAATTTTTCATAAAAAAGAATTGTTAATCAGGACTAAGTAACCTCATCCACCACTGACCACCGACTATTAAACAAAAAATCCTTTTCCTCATAATAATCCAACAAGGATTTATACACAGGACTCTCTTTCAACACATCAGGACAACCCAAAATAATCAGATAATCTTGCGCCCTTGTCAAAGCCACATTTAGTTTTCTATCCACGACACCTGCATCATCCAAAACCTCCAACAGCGACAACTGACGAGCATTATTCAACGCTAATGAAATGATGATAACCTTTCGTTGACTCCCTTGAAAACGCTCAACGGTGTCAATGGTCAAACGATCCACCAATTGATCGGGTAAATGCTTACGGATTTCGGCAATTTGCGCCCGATAAGGCGTAATAATACCGATACCTTTTTCCAAGTTTTCTTCATCAAATAAAGGAGCTAAGTCCTTCACCAATTCACCTACTAATTTCGCTTCTCCAATATTGACATTGCGAAGATTTTCTACTTTTGTTGGAATAAACAAAGTACGTTTAGATTTTAATATTTCCTCTAAATTACAAACATTTTCCTTCCAGTATTCAGGGGTAATAGCACATTGTATCTTTGGATTAATGGGCGATAAATCTCCATCATAATATTGTTGATTGGGAAAATCTTGAATTTGTTGATGCATTCGTCCTTGATCCTTTAGACGACCAAAAGCCTTCCATTTATTTTCGATACAACGATTCAATAAACGCTCAAATAGAGAGTTGCTCAAATTCGTTAAGCCGATTTCTTTGAGGTCTTCTGATTGAGGAGGAATCACATCACTGCTTTGTACCACGACAGCAGGCAATTGTTTTTCATCACCAATCAAAATAAACTTATTGACTTGACATAAAACACCCACTATTTGAGGCTCCAATAATTGGGAGGCTTCGTCAATAATAGCCGTTGTAAACTTCATATTTTGGGCTAATTCTGGGCTTCG
>JAHDBB010000505.1:0-2139 GCA_020630635.1 Chitinophagales bacterium | reverse complement strand
AATAAGAAATAATCTTTGGCTGCTAAGGCTTGGGCTAAAAGTGTTTTTTGAGTCGGCTTCAAACGCTTATCAAACTCCTTTTTAGAAGGCAATTTGGAAAATTCTGGCTTTCGCAAACCTAATAAAATGTCTTTTTTATCTTGATGCGCTTCCAAAAATTGAAAGAGTGATTTGTGCATGACATCGAAGGCGACATTGGAAAACTCTGGCTCAATTGCCCAATAAGTATATCGTTCAAAGTGTCTTTGGTTGACGTTGGCATTTAGTGGACTAATGACCAACTGTTCGTTGTTAAGTTGTTGAATTGTGCCTTTTAGAATCTGGTGTTTGGTTGGTTTTAAGTCGCCATTGTCTTCTTGTGGATATAGTAAAACGAAATCCCCTTTTCTAATGGTTGCTAAATATTCTTCTACTTCATTGCGCTTAAAATAAATCATAATTTTATCGCCTTCTTGGTCTAAATGATCGAACTGTAAGCGGTCAATGATTTTATAATTAGAGCGTTTTTCATGAAGGTCATGATTCCAAAGAGCCGCAAATCCGTCATCGCCTCTTTGATTGGAAGCACCGATGGTCGCCGCTGCTTGTTCTCTCGCAACAAAGCGAACAAAATCGTAAAAATAGGCTCTTTCTAAGGGTAAAGAACCGTCTAAGGTTTTTCTAAAATGATTGATGGCGGCTATTTCACTTTCATAAAGTTGATTTTTTTGAAAGGTCGTCTCATTCACTTTGTTCAAAATAAATGCAGGTTTTACATCTAGCCAATGTTCAGCAAAAACAATGCCGTTGCGAACTTTTAAAACAGAACGTTTAGAGGTAATGTCATTGGGTACATTGCGAATGGGATTGTCTTGGGGCGGGACACTTGAATACAAAATGGCACTACTTCCCTTTTGATCTTTGTTAATTGAATTTAGAAGTAGGTTGTAACAAATGGCTTGTGCTTTATCATTGGAGCGAACCATTTGTCCATATTGCTTGGGGTCTTTACTGGTTTTTAACTCAATCACATCTAGACGATTGGGTTCATCCTCATATTCAACTAAGACATCTAAACGCCCACGAAGTCCATATATTTCGGATAAAAAGGTCGGTTCTAAACTTAAAATCCTTTGCTTATAACTCTGAATGTAAGGATTGTTTAAGGTTTGAATGTGTTTGGAAACCTCATTTTGGATACGACGATAATCTTGGTTATCGAAGACCAATGCATAAAAAGGTTTTTGGCGGATATATTGTCGAAATAAATCTGGAATACTGGGACTTTTACTAGATAGATGCTCATCTAAATAGCTGTTTACAATATTCCCCCGCATAAAGTAATAGTTGGTCAATAGGTTTTCAAACTTTTTGATGATGTACATCATAGGATTAGAACCACTTCTTAAAAAACACTGGGCAATCGCTGATGCATCAACTAAAAAATCGGGAGCTAAAATCACCAAAGATTGTGGACTGGTTTGGTACTGAACGATAGGCGAGTCATCCTGTTTTTTCATCTTTTGCAAAGCCAAACAATTGATACGGGCAAATTTCCAAAGCAAACTTTTGAGGTAAAGAAATGCCCAACCCAACTTGATTTTGATCTTTCCCAATGCTTTAGAAGCGCACACAATTTCCAAGTATTTATCATCACCATCTTGTTGGATTTCTCCAATTTCCAACACCATTCCATCCAATAAATCTATCTCGTTTTTGGCTTCAACATAATTGGGATTTAAAATGGCTTCTGCCAAATCGCCATGATAGGCTGACAACTTTTCGGGAACATTTACACCTGACATAAAAGTCGTTAAACTACTCAATGTTTTGAGGCCTTTTTTAAAATGCTCCTCCTCAAAAGTAAAATTGGCACTGGGTTTGAGTTGTTGCATCAAATAGCCCAAACCCCGCATTTGTTGTGAAAGGGCAGAGGGTAAACGATATTGGTCTATGACAAAAACAGAACGTTCATAATTGCTGCTAAAAAACAACTTTTCTCTATCGGTCAAGTTTCTAAGGACAAAGGTATAAAGCTGATTCAACAAAATCATTTTACCTTGTATCGGATCATCCTTTTCCATCACACCTGTCAATAACTGATAAATGTAATCTGCTGAATCTTTGTGTAAAACTTGTTTCATGTAAATGTTTTTTTAT
>JAHDBB010000504.1:3658-4917 GCA_020630635.1 Chitinophagales bacterium | reverse complement strand
ATCGACTATCGACTATCGACTATCGACTATCGACTATCGACTATCGACTACTAAATTCATTCCACAACTAATTTTCGAGAAGTTTTACCTTGTTCTGTGATGATTTCAATCAAGTAAACCCCTTTAGCCAAAGACTGTACATCAATCATTTGACGCTCGTTGACCAAGACATTGGAACGAGTAAATGAAAGTACATTTTTACCTTGATTATTTAAGACATTGATTTGTAAATCTTGGAAGGCTTTATGCGTTTGTAGATAAGCGACTTCCTTACTTGGATTAGGGTATAAATGAAAGGCTTGTTTTGCCCAAAGCTCATCCAAAGAAGTATCTGTTGTATCAGGTATAATTTCATTGACTTCTTCCAAAGGAACATCAGAAAAAGTCACCAAATTACAAGCAACAATAAGGTGAGGATTAAAGCCATCTTCACAATCACATTGAGCATTCGTTACACAATCAGGGTTATTCGGATGGCAAAAATCAACATAGTCTTCATCAAAACGATATTGCAATTCGGCAACACCATCTGATAAGAAATCGGTCATATCATAGTTAAACCATGGGGCGATGGCTCCAGGACACCAGCCTGCACGATTGAAGGTCCAAGTACCATTTTGAGGTTGGCAACCATCTGGATTCGGATTACAAATTGCCCAATTGTGTTGTTCAAAAGTTTCTGTTCCATTGACCCAAATATGGTGCGTATCTTCATGAAATTCTGCTGCATTTCCCGTATTGTTATCGCCCCAACCATGACCCGTTGAAACCAATTTTAGAGTGGAAGCAATGGCATCATCTGGATAAGTAACAGTCACATTTTCGACAGGTTGTAAATTGGCAAGGTCGCCGAAGTTGTAAGTCTTCTGCCATACCACATCGACATTGCTATAATTGTATTCGGGACTTCCTGCTTGATAGTCTAAACGGAGGTTGTATTCAAAACCATTTCCGAAGGTGACATAGTTGATGCGGAAGGTAACTTTGCCTTGTAAAAGTGACATATAATCGGTCAAGTCAATACTGTGATCACAAGGAACTCCATAAGGCGTAATATAACGGATAATTTCCACCCATTTGCCATTGTGTCCCTTCACATCAATACTGGAAACACGATCCCAATCATCGCATCCACCATCAGGACAGTTGATGTCCAAAGTACCTGTGATTTGATCATAAGCTCCTAAATAAGAAGGCAATTCTGCTTCAATTGTAGCACTTGAAATAGAGACATTTAAGACTTCTTCTACAATGGCTTC
>JAHDBB010000504.1:0-3558 GCA_020630635.1 Chitinophagales bacterium | reverse complement strand
ATGGTTGCTGGACCTGATTCGATTGTAAAAGAAACAGGTAAACCAGACGAGGCTTCAGCTACTAAATCAAAAGGTGCATCTGTCGTTAGTTTATTGGCTAAAGGTTCAAAAACGATGGCTTGGAAACCTAAATCTAATTCTCCGCCAAAGTTGGAAGTTTCACCAGATAGAGCAAAGCCAACGATGTCAGCATCTCGTTCTCCACCACCTACTTCGCTAATCAACTTGGTGATACTGCTGTTGTCTTCTCCTGGAACGCCTTGATTGAACTTATAATAAACTTCTAAACCATCGGAAGATGGATCTATCTCGTTTTCCATGATGTCTTCCAGTTCTTCTTGTGACAAAGCACGGCTCCAAAGAGATACTTCGTCAATGCGTCCACCAAAGTAAAAGTTAAGGTTGCTTAGAATACTACGTCCAATGGCGAAATCAACGGCAGGATCACCAAAGGTTCCGTTGGCATTATCACTTCCCACCATTTGTCCATCAATGTATAAAGCAACTTTTTCTCCATCGTATATCCAAGCGACATGTTGCCATTGTTGTGGGACGATGGTAAAAGCTGGTGCGACATACTCAAAGAAACCACTTGCGTCTTGTGAATAGTGATAGCGACATTCTAAAGTTCCATTGTCTAATTGGATGAGGTAAAAACCGCTATTGGCTCCTCGTGGTCCCATCATCCCTTGTCCGTAGGCGAGTTCATCGGTATAGAACCAACCTGTCATGGAAATACCTGGTGCGTCGGCAATATATTGAGAGCCATTTTCTAGAATTACATAGTCGTCTTGCCGATCAAAATGGAGGTATTGGTCGGATTGTGCAGTCATTTGGAAACAGGCACAAAATAGTAAAATCAGGATTAAGTAATTTTTCTTCATATTTGGGTGATTTTTTGTTTTATTAGTCCATAGTCCATAGTATAGTTCTGTTCGTGGTTTTGGGACGATGGGACGTTTTTTATGGTTCTGGAATGATGGGATATTTTTAGTGAATAGGTAGCTTTTTCAAGCTGTGCTTTTTGCCACAAATACACGAATATATTTCTGTTCTTGATACTTGACACAAATATAGTGTTCAGTTACTATGGGGGAAGACCTCAACGACCTAGCCCCGATAGAAGTGGTATTCGTGTCGAAGCGTTGGCTTAGGAAAACTTAGCCACACGAATGAGAACGGATAGCGGGACTTTCCTGCACGATGAAAAAGGAACCTTTCGCTCCTCAAAAAGATTCTTTGCTTAGAAGCACTCTATCACTTATCACTTAAAAACGATGGACCATCGACTGTCTAACAATGGACTAAAAAGTCAGTATCTTTTGCAAAATAATCATTTCAACTTAAAAATAACAACCGTTTTTTATCTTTATTTTTCTTCATCCTTTAAAACGTAGTCGGGATGACCTATTTGCCAAAGTGCAAAGGCATATCTGTGAATAGATTGTTGAAGGTATTGAGACTTGGTATTGTTGAGACCATGACCCGAATTGTAATCTACTTTGAATAAAATGGGTTTGTCGGAAGCGTTGAATTTTTGAAGTTTGGCAGCAAATTTACCAGGTTGCCAAGCAATGATGCGTGGGTCATTCATTCCAGCCGTAATCAGCGTCGCAGGGTATTGGGTGTCAGGCTGAATGTGAAGATAGGAATCCATCTCAATCAGGGCTTTACACTCTACTTCGTCCTTAACCGTTCCAAACTCCTTTGTATTATTGGGACCATTGGGCGATTGTTCACTTCTTAGCGGATTCATCATACCGACTTGTGCAATCACAACGGCAAATAAATCAGGTCGTTCTGTGAGTGCTCGACCCACCAAAATTCCCCCCGCACTTCCTCCTCGAATGATGGTTTTTTCTTTGGAAGTGTAGCCTTGTTCGATCATGTATTCGGTACAACTAATGAGGTCTTTCCAAGTATTGGGTTTGTTTGTTTTTTTGCCACCTTGATACCAAGCATCGCCTTTTTCGCCGCCACCCCGTACATGAGGAATACAATAAATACCGCCTTGTTCGACCCAAGCCAAGACAATGGGATTGAAGTGGGGCTTTAGAGATATACCGTAAGAGCCATATCCCAAAAGTATAGTAGGGTTTTGTCCATCTAAAATGACTTCTTTTTGATGAATAATGGATAGAGGAATGAGTTCTCCATCGTGTGCGCTTACCAAGACTTCTTTGACCACAAAACCTTCAAATTCGGGATAGGCTGCTTGGGGACTTAATTCTTCCAGAACAAATTTTTGTTGGTTAGGCAAATACTTGTAACGTCTCGAATTGTTGAGCCAACCAGTATTATGAACCCATATATCTGGCTGACTTTTATCTTTGGTTCGTATTGAAATGGTGCCAGATGCTTTGGGTAAGTTGATTTCTTGCTCTTTTCCATCTTTGAAAAAGTATAACTTGGCTTCTACTCCATTTTTGATTGTGGTAAAATAGATTCCATCGGAAGTCATCTGAAAATTATTTATGACTTCTTCTTTTTGGGGAATCAAAACAGTTGGGTTTTTAAAGTCGGCTTGTTCTACCTTTGTTTTTAGGATTTGAAAGTTGGAAGCATCTTGGGCAGAAGAATAAATAAACTCATCTTTTACAAAAAGAACTTGGCTAATTTTATCTTTTTCGTCATAAAGTTTTTTCCATTGGAGCTTCCCTTTTTTTAGATCTTCTACTTTGGCATAAAGTCCTCTTCCATAAGCGGTAGCTCCTCGAATGGAACCATGCAAATAAGTATCATTGGGATGAAGTAACGTAGCAGAAGGAAAGTCTTCGGGTTGCATATTGAATTCAGGATGGGTTTCTCTACTCAAAATAACTGTAAGGTCTTTGGGATTGTTTCCAATTTTGTATAAGACGGTTTTCATATCCTTCAAAAAGTTGTCATCTTGGTGGTCAATTTCGGGATAATGTAAATAGATAAATCCACTATTATCGGGTAGCCAGCTAACTCCAGTACCATTGGAAGGCCAACAATGCGTGATTATTTGGGGCAAGATAGTTTGAGTCTTCATATCCATAATCAACATCTCTGCAATTTCAGAACCTCGTGGTGTTAGAGCGATAACAATGTAGGAACTGTCCCAACTGGGGTGAATATAGCTGATGACATACGTTTTATCTGAATCAGGTTTAAAGTCTTTGGGATCATACAATAACTCATCTTCACTCTCAAAGTTTTTTCGATAAAATAATCGACCTATATTTTCGTCTGCATTTTGTTTAATAAAAAAATACTCATCCTTTTGTGTTATTTGGATTTGTTGGAGCCTAAAAGACTTACGGTTTATATAGTCGGTCATTTTTTCCAACAAAGCTTCTTGACCTGTAATTCGATTCAAAATATTTTCGGTATAAGTCGCTTCTTCTCGAAACCATTGGGTGACTTTGGAGTCTTCCAAGTTTTCTAAATTTCTAAAATCATCCTGGATGGTGATGCCAAAATAATCTTCCGTAACCCTTTGAGTTGGAGCAATAGGGTAGGGAGGTAATTGGATGTTGTGGATGGGATTTTCCATTTTTATAGTTTTTGGTGTAAGATTAATTTTTGAGGTTT
>JAHDBB010000503.1:3928-4922 GCA_020630635.1 Chitinophagales bacterium | reverse complement strand
ACCCGTCACCCGTCACCCGTCACCCGTCACCCGTCACCCGTCACCCGTCACTACCAATCCTCCGTCTGCTCCAAAACCTCATCAATCATATCAATCCATTCCTCCTGTGCAGACTTATCCAGACTATACTCCGTCTCACGATCATACTTAATTTGCGTCGCCTGCCACTCCTTCAAGACCTTATTAATAGCCCGTTCAAACTCCTTCGCCTGTGTACACTTAAAAGTCCGTTTAGCCAATTCTTTTCGCAAATTTCGAGCAAAAACCTCTGTAATATCAAAATGCAATTGTTCGTGAGCAAGATAACGTTTAGTACGAGCATCATCCTTGACCCAAGACTCATCCTTCAAAAAAATAGACTTGACACCGTGTTCCAACACACCATTCTCACAATAATACCGATACTGAATCACCGAAGATGTAATCGCAGCAATACGCCAACTATTTCGATCTGGTTTTGCCTGAAAATCATCCCAACTCAAACGATCTTCAGCCGACCATTCAATACGATTTTGATCCTCAATCACTTCCGCAGGCACGACTCTAAGATGAGGCGTACACGAATGTGAACCAATACCAAAATACCCAAAAAAGGAAAGAAAAATAAGGAGTAGATGAGTCATACAGTAAAAACGCTAAAGTGTCAATCTTGTTTTAGAAAAAAACAATATAAATCAATTTTTATAAAGATTCAATTTTCTTTTAGGAGCGAAAGGTCAAATGCTTCGTCGTATTGGAAAGTCCTGCTATCCGTTCTTATCGCTGTTTGGCTCTACCGCAAGTCTTTTTGACTTGTGGGCTTGACTGCGACAGCGATACCACTACTATCAGGGCTATTTTTGAATAGACAGAACGTTTATGTTTAAAGGGACGGACTGTTCATATTTTACATGTTGGGACGAATGTGGCGTAAAGGTACGCTGATATTTTGTTATCAAAAAATCTTTTATATGGTCAAAAAACCAAGAAAAGAACCGAAATCGTCCCCTCGTCC
>JAHDBB010000503.1:0-3828 GCA_020630635.1 Chitinophagales bacterium | reverse complement strand
CAAAACCAAGAAAAGAACCGAAATCGTCCCCTCGTCCCAAAACCAAGAAAAGAACCGAAATCGTCCCCTCGTCCCAAAACCAAGAAAAGAACTTAAAAACCACCTACAACATCTCCTCAAAATTTCGCCTCGCCACTTTCTCATTCAAGACCTTAGACCGTCCCAAATAATCCCGATCATTGCGATGCACATAAATACAAGAACCTTCTCGAATCACATCAATCACAGGTTTACTATCCATCCTTGTCAAGGAAAGACAACCCCAACTACGCCCCAAACGCCCATGTTGCTTAATAAAATCTTGGCTCACATAATCTGCCCCATGCATCACAATCGCTCGATCCCTTGCCTTACAATTAAAGCCACGTTCCAACCCATCCAATCGCAAAGAATAACCATATTTCCCCATATACGTTTCGGCTGTCTTATAAAAACCCAAACTACTTTGATGTGAATTAGGCGTATTAGAAAATTTCGTAGCCATATCCCAGCCCGTCTTTTTACCATGCGCCATAATGGTATGGTGCTTGACCCTCTTTTCCTCCAAGTCAATCACATAAAATCGTTTCTCCGTCGAAGGTTTATCATAATCTACAATTGACAAAACCTTTTCATTTTCCAACTCATCTTGGCTATTTAAATTCACAAAACCAATCATTCCCAACTTGAAAGTTTTAAAAGGCAATTGATAATCTTCTAAATTGCAAAGTTGATACAATTCTTCGATATAGGAATCAAAAGACTTAATTTCGGAGGCAGAAGTAAAAGGAGTTGGGCTAGGAAATTGGGAAGGCTGATGGGAGGAAAGAAAACTTAAAGGAATTGCTAAAAATAGAAACAAAATAAGGCTGGATACAGTATATTGTAGGATAGTTTGAAGTCGCTGCATAGTTCTTTACAAAATGTATATTTAAAAAATATAAGACGGCGGCAAATTACAAGGTTTTTTCATTTTTTCAAAAGGAAAGAATGAATGTTAGATGACAACTCACTCATTTTGTTTAATTTACAACTCAAAAAACCCCTAAAATTCTGAACCACCAACGTTGTATCCATCCAAAATAGCCCCGATAGCAGTGGTATCGCTGTGAAGCTTGGCTAATGAGTAAGTGAGGCTAGAGCAGCGATAAGAACGGATAGCGGGACTTTCTATAACGACAGCGCACTCGACCTTTCGCTCCTAACCTAAAAAAAGGAATAAGATTTCTAATATATGTCTACCTGTTCAAATCAGAACCGAGAAAATCCTGGAAATCCTCTAATCCTAAAGAATCCTGATTCTAGTTGTATGAAGAGGAAAATCAAAAAAAGAACCCAAAAAGCCACCAGTCACTAACCACTAGTCACCAATTTATAAATTATCTAATCAGTATTGACATGCTTAAACGAATATCCCTTCTATTCAGTTTATTAATGACCTGCACCCTCCATGCAACGATTCACAACATCGGAGTCGCAGAAATCGTTTTTGAACCCGACAACATCGAAATTGCATTGGGCGATACCGTCCGTTTTCAATGGATTGCAGGAACACACGCCATTGTATCAGGAGAGAATGGCGTAGAAGATGGCGCATTTGAAACCTTCCCCATCAACGAAAGCTCCCCAGAATTTGACCTCATTTTAAGCCTACCTGGAGAATACCACTACTTTTGTGCCTTTAACTTTGAAACCAATAATATGGTTGGACTCATTACAGTCACAGGAGAGGTTGAACCCGTCGAACCTTGTTCCGAATTATTTTTCTCAGAGTATATCGAAGGCTTATCCAATAACAAAGCCCTTGAAATTTACAATCCTACCGAAGCAGCAGTTGATTTAAGTGGCTATGTCTTAAAACGATTTAGCAATGGAGCGACCGCAGCAGGAGCCACCGAAGAACTTTCTGGTACCATTGAGGCAGGAAGCGTATTTGTCATTGTTAGTGGTTCAGCAGATTCCAGCCTATTAGCCTTAGCCGACTACGAAAATAATACCATCACTTCCTTTAATGGGGACGATGCAATTGTATTACAAAGAGGTAACCAAATTATAGATATTTTTGGACGAATTGGCGAAGATCCAGGCGATGCTTGGATGGTGGGCAATGGCTCAACTGAAGAAGCTACTTTGGTCCGAAAACCCAATGTCACACAAGGGCAATTAGATTGGGATATTGGTGTAACAGAATGGGATGTTTTCCCACAAGACTACTTTCTCAATGTCGGTTTTCACTCCAACTTGGTTTGTAATTCGGTAGGACAGGAAACTTGCGTTGATTTGTTCATTTCTGAATATATGGAAGGTACAGGCAGCAATAAAGCCGTTGAGTTATTCAATGCGAGTGGCGAAACGATTGACTTAGCAGGCTACTTTTTAGAAGTCTATAACAATGGAAGTACGACCCCTTCTTTTGTTCAAGACTTAGGAGGAACACTAGCACCTTACGAAACCTTTTTAATTGTCAATGAGGACGCAGATGATTTCCTGTTGGATGCAGCCGACATTGTATCTTCAGTCATTACATATTCGGGAGATGATGCTATTGCATTGAAAAAAGAAAATACCATCTTAGATGTCGTTGGTTCGATTGGCAGCGATCCAGGAGCCTTTTGGATTGTAGGAGAAGGCAGCACAGAAGATCATACCCTTATCCGAAAATTTGAAGTAGGCGTAGGACAAACCAATTGGTCTGTTGGTGAAACCCAATGGGATGTTTACCCGATTGATTATACCGATAATATAGGCGTACACAGCAGTTTCTGTGGTTCGACCTTGATACAAGTCGGTTTTTCGGGGATGGAACTCAATTTTCCTGAATCTCAAGGAACAGTTGAACTACAAATCTTTGCTCAAAATGCAACCGATGTCATCGAAAAGGTCGATATTGTTTTACAAGGTGGAACGGCTGAAAATGGCAGCGACTTTGATTTTACACCGATCACCTTAGAGTTTGACAATACCACTCCGATGCCCATGATTATAGAATTGGAGATTTTGAATGATGAATCAGAAGAAGAAGTCGAAAGTTTTACATTGGCTATCCAAAATGCTTCTGAAAGTATACAATTAACCAATGGAGAATTGACCATTAATATCATTGACGATGACATTGAATTGCCCTTGTTTTCCATTGGTGAAATGACCGCAACCAATGCCAGTGGAGTCGCAACCAATTTAGAAACTATGTGCGAATTGCGGGGAGTCGTCTATGGGGTCAATTTGCGACCCGAAGGCGATGGGATTCAGTTTATGATGAATGATGGAACAGGCGGAATTGTTGTTTTCAGTTTTCAAAGTGTTTCAGGGTATGAAGTGATGGAAGGAGACAGCATTCATGTATTGGGAACTATCTCACAATTTAGAGGACTGATCCAAATAGAACCATTCCAAATAGACTTGATTTCTTCTAACAATGCCCTAAATGAACCTACTTTGGTCACGACATTAGATGAAAGTACGGAATTAGAGTTGGTTAGAATGGAATGTGTGAGTGTACCCAGTGATTCAGATTGGCCCAATGTAGGTGGAGGCTTCAACATCACTTTGGACAATGGACAAGTGATGCGAATAGATTCGGAAGTCGATATTTTTGGGACAGAAAAACCACAAGGTGCATTTAATTTGGTCGGTATCGGTTGGCAAAATGATATAGATGGTACAGCTCCATTTAGTGATGGCTATCAGATTTTACCTCGTTACATCGAAGACCTCACTTTAGCTGTTCCTGATGCCAGTTTTACATGGGAAATGGACGATGATCTTACCATTTCATTTACCGCCAATAACACCAATGCCGACAGTTATTCTTGGAATTTTGGTGATGGCAATGGAAGCGAAAGCACCAAT
>JAHDBB010000502.1 GCA_020630635.1 Chitinophagales bacterium | reverse complement strand
CAAGAAGATAATAGTTGTTTGTACTTAGATTGTTTGGATGAATGTGGAGGAACTGCTATAACAGGAACTTCTTGCGACGATGGTAACGACAATACCATAAACGATACTTGGAATGCTAACTGTGATTGTATAGGAGAAAACAACATAGATTGTCCCGACTTAGGACTCAACATAGGAGATATTTGTGACGATGGTAGTCTAGTAACAGTAGAAGATAGCGTAACTGCCGATTGTGAATGCTTAGGTTGTCCTATTTCGCCAGCAACTTTCGATACAGAATTATCCATTGAGCCACCATTACCTTCTCCAACCACTATTTACTGTGATAGTACTTATGAATTTTGTATTGATATTACCAACTGGGTGAATGTAGCAGAAAATCCCATTGGTCTATTAGTCTTTATTCCAACTTTTTCAGTAGATGAATGGGATGCAACATCCTTTGGACCATTGCTAGACGATATGAGCAATATTATCCAACCAACTAGTTGTGATGGCGAAGGAGAATGGTTATGGCAAAATGGTAGCTGGTTATACGATGCACCAGACAATCATGGAGACAACTTTGTAGCAGATGTTTGTACAGATTTCTGCTGGCAATTGAGTACACTAGATTGTACCACACCAAATTATATTGGAAGTACCATAAGTTTGGAGGTAGAATATGTTTTAGATACATTGATGGCAGGTCCATTTTTACCAAATTGTGATGAAATAGGAGAGCCTGATACTTATGAATGGACAGTCATTTGTCCAGATGGGGATGAAGATGGGGTTTGTGCCTTTGAAGATTGTGATGATACTGATCCAAACTTGCCTCAACCTGTTGGAACGACTTGTGATGATGGAGATGTTACAACTGAAAACGATACTTATATAGATGGCTGTACTTGTGAAGGAACACCGATTGAAGGATGCTTAGATCCAACAGCTTGTAATTTTAACCCTGATGCCATAATAGATAACTTTACTTGTTTATATCTTGACTGTTTAGGAGAATGTGGAGGACCTGCTATACCAGGTGAAATGTGTGATGATGGCAATCCAAATACAGATGATGAAGTATGGACTATCAACTGTAATTGTGAAGGAAATTTAACTTTCGATTGTCCTACTTTAAATTTAAATATAGGAGATCCTTGTAATGATGGATTAGTGGAAACAATAGATGATGTAGTCAATGACAACTGTGAATGTGATGGAACTTTGTTGGGTTGTACTGATCCAACTGCCTGTAACTATAATCCCGATGCAGAGCAAGAAGATAATAGTTGTTTATACGCTGATTGTAATGGTGATTGTGGAGGATCAGCTATACCAGGAACCCCTTGTGATGATGGTGATGACATAACCGTTGGTGATACTTGGGATGAAAACTGTATGTGCATAGGAGAGTTCCTAAATTGTTTGAGTTCTAACTTCATCACTCCTGATACCAGCTTTTTATGTGATGGGGAAATTCCAATCTTACCAGAAGCCAATGTCGATTATCAAATCAGTGATCCAGATGGAACACAAGTCGGAGTGATTACTTGGTTTGTAGGTCCCAATCCAGATGGAAATGATACCTATACACCACAAAATGAATCAAGTACTAATACGTGTGATCCCAATCCAATGGTAACACTATATGCTTATGTCGGATGTGATAGCAATCTAGATGGCGTACAAGACCAATGGATTCAAGTAGCTCAACATAGTTTCCAAGTATTCCCAATACCACAAGAGCCAACTATAATTAATGTGGATTGTAGTTATTCATTTGAACTAATTTGTCCAGTTGTTGAAGTAATAGACATCATAGGAAATACCAATCCTACACCAGGAACAACAGAATTTGTTGAAGTTACCGTTACAAATACTTGGTCCGATCATCCTTGTCCAGAACAAAATTTTGAATATGAGATAAGTTGTCCAGCAGTAGATTGTCCAACAGTCGATACGTACTTTACAGACACCTATAACTATTGCAATCCAGCATCTATAGATTTCAATTTGGTAACGGATAATAGTATTGTTATAACTGATCCCAATGGTCAAAGTGCTGGAGTTATTTGGTACGAAGATGAAAACTTGACGATACCCCTTCCAGACCAAGCAAATTATGTATTCAGCAATACAGATCAATGTGGACCTATTACAGATACCCTTTATGCTGGATTAAGTTGTATAAGTGATCCGACGATCATACCTGCTGGACAATTAGAAGTAATTGTATTCCCATCCGATGTAAGTGCGTTTGTTACATCAAATGGAGCAGGAACTTGTATTACTTCCATAGATATTGATCCTAGTTGTGGAGGATACTTAACCGCTGATGTTTTAACACAAACAGCATCGCCTGGAGAAATAGGAATTGCCCACAATTATAATCTAACCTATGATGATGGATTAACGGGTGTGATATGTGTCCTTCCATTTACTGTAAGTATTCCAGCAAATTGTCCAGCAACGGATTGTCCAACTTCTTTTTTTGATTTTACAACGGTACCCACTGCTCCACTTTGTGGAGGCGATGCAATTATTTTACCAGAGTTGGGTATAGACTTTACCATTGATGATCCCAATGGAACAATCGTAGGAGATGTTCAATGGTTTGAAACCAGTGATCCCGATGCTGGATTACTGTATGTTCCTCAACCTATAGCTCATTCAGGGATACAAACCTGTTTACCCGATGATCCAGTCAGTTTATTTGCGTTTATTGGATGTGATAACACAGGAGATGGCATACAAGATCAGTGGGTTCCAGTCGCAGTTTATACTTACCAAGTGTATCCAGACTTTCAAGCACCTACTTTGGTCTCAAATATTGATCCTGGAGGCAATTGTCTAGTGACCATACAACCTGCTTGTCCAGCCAACGTTTTAAGTCTAACAAGCTTTACACTTGCAGCAGGAACACCAGCAGGAGATACAACTGTAACAATTGATGCGGATGTTAATTTCTGTGGAACCAATACCTTTGTACTTCCTTACGATGCTTGTTCTGCTTTAACAGTGGGGTGTATGGATATGACTGCTTGTAATTATGATCCTGCTGCACAACAAGACGATCCAATGAGTTGCATTTATCCTGATTGTGAAGGAGTCTGTGATGGAGAAATGACAGGTCCTGCCATAGCTGGTACGCCTTGTGATGATATGGATGCCAGTACCGTCAATGATGTGTGGGATGAACAATGTATTTGTGCAGGAGATCCATGCAATGCATTGATGATTAGTATAAGTGAAGATGAGCTGGTCTGTGAAGGCGAAAGCGTTCAACTCACAGCAGCCGAAATAGTTGGAGCAAATTACACTTGGACAGGACCCAACAGCTTTACATCTGTTGAACAAAATCCACTCTTACAAGATTTTACAGCAGATATGGCAGGAACCTACACACTCATTGTCGAGTTTGAAGGCTGTTCTTCTGTACCAGCTTCTGTAGAGATCGGCTTAGAAATCAGTTCCAATGTAGATGCAGGTTTAGACGGTGAAATTTGTGCTGGATCGACCTTTGATATTACGACAGCCAGTGCAAGCGACTATCAAAATTTAACTTGGTCTGGAGGTTCTGGAACATTTGCAGATCCTTTTGAAGTCAATACAATGTACACACCTGGACCAACTGATAATGGAGTCGTATTATTGAGCTTAACGGCTGAAAATGCCTGTGGCTTTGTGAGTGACGAAATTATGCTCATCGTCAATGTACCAGATTTACAGATTACCTTAGATCAAGAAGAAATAGAAATATGCGAAGGCGAAGAGCTTTCTTTAGGAGTCAATACCAGTACGACAGCCGACATCCAATGGGCGAGTTTAGATGGTGGTGGTAGCTTCTCCAACTTCAATGGTTTGACAACATCTTACGAACCTGTTACCGAAGACATTGGCAATTCCATACAAATGTTGGTAACAGCGACTGATCTAAATTGTCCTTCTTACAGTGTAGAAGATACCGTCAATGTAATCATCAATCCAAACATTGAAATCTATGCAGGAACCGACTCGACGATCAACTACGGAGAAGCCATTTTATTATTAGCGACAGGGGACGAAAATGATGACTATGAATGGTCACCACCCGAATTCCTAGATTGTATCAACTGTCCCGATCCAATGGCCTCTCCATTAGAAACCAAAACATACGTTGTTTCGAGTAGTTCCAAATGTTCTAATAGCGATGACATTACCATCTATGTAGTGAGAGATGTTGACTTCCATATTCCGAATGCTTTTTCTCCCAATGGCGATGGACGCAATGACCTCTTTAGAGCATTAGGTGGAGGCTTTATATTAGAAGAGCTACAAGTCTTCAATCGATACGGAGACCTTCTTTATGAAGGCGCAGGAGAATCAGCCGCTTGGGATGGTTTCTTCAATGGCGAACCGCAAGAAGTCGGAGTCTATATGTACAAAGTTACTTATCGTTCTGTCATTGACCAATCAGTTGAAACCAAAGCAGGAAATGTCACCCTCATACGATAAAACGAAACTGGAACAAATTGCATAATGCAGATAATCGGGTTACTCTTTAAGGGTGATCCGATTTTTTTGTTTTATTAGAAATCCTTTTTAGGAGAGAACGGTTATTACTCTTTCATCGCTACAGGTCTCCCCGCTATCCGTTCCTATAAATGCAGCCTGACTCCTTGACTTGGCTCTTGCATTTATACCACTACTATCGGGTCTAGTTGGTTTTAGATACAACCTATAGTTACTGAGCCGCATTCGTGTATTAGTGGCAAAAAATCACATCAGAACCGAAACCGTCCCATCGTCCCCAACCACGAACCAAACCGAAACCGTCCCATCGTCCCGATAATAAACATTGCGACCTTTCAAAATAGCCCCGATAGAAGTGGTATGCTAAACGCAGCCTTAGCCAAGAGGTTTTGCGAAGTCTTTAGCATAAGAACGGATAGCGGGACTTTCCA
>JAHDBB010000501.1 GCA_020630635.1 Chitinophagales bacterium | reverse complement strand
GAAGTCAGGAAGGTATTTAGCAAAAAAAAATCCCAAACCCCACAAAAGAGGTTCGGGACATTGGAGGGGTTCAATAAAGAACACTTGTCATTTTGCAACAACAAGTTTTTTAATGTATTGAGATCGACCATCAGTCAACTTAACCACATACACACCAACAGCCAAATCTTTAGGCAAGTCTATCACCGTTGAAGGCTCTGTCAAAACAGCTTCCATCACCACTCGACCATTCAAATCAGACAGCTCCAACTGCAACGATTGTGCAAAGATATGATTTATAACGACTTGTGCAACAGCAGGATTTGGATAAATTTCAATATTATTAGCCAAATTGTATATTTCAAGACTAGTATTCATCGTATCATCTACCATCGTATCGGCTTCCAAACAGAACGATAAAACCAAACTATCCGTAAATTCACTACCAGCACCCAGCACCATTCCAGCCTCATCCAATATCTCAATGCTGGGTCCACCATCCCCAAAGTCATCCAACAAAATCAGATCATAACACGCATTTTCTAAGCAATACACATTCTCAAAAGTCGAAAATCCTTGCTCAAATTCACCACTATCATACACCACATTCCCATTTTCATCTACAATCACATAAGAATTTTCATTGGCAAAAGCATCCGTCATCAAAACCACCGTAGCACCAGCTCCATCTGTCACCGAAAAACTAAAGGAAGCCATATCATTACTACTTTCCTCATCTGTTTCTCCATTGACACTGACTAAGCTAATTTCCAAAGTATGTTCTCCTAAGTCCAATCCTTCAATAGTCGGCAAGGTAAGTAAAGTCGATTCAAAAGTATTTAAAGAACCTTCCCAGTTATAAACGCTACTATTTCCATCAATCGAATAGCTGATTTCTGCCATTGTCACCATCGTTGTTCCCAAGTTTTGAAACTCGACTTGTGGCGAAATACTATTGGCACACAAAATGGCTGCATTGGGAGAAACAAGATCAACTAAAGCAGCATCCAATGCCACAGGATTAGAAATACAAAACTCTTCAGAAAAGAAATCACCATATTCATTGGCATCTACATCCAGTAAAATATTGCCTAAATTGTCTGCAATAGTAATGGTTGCACCACCATCTCCATACGTATCAAAAAGATCGAAAGTATAACAACCTGGAGACAAGCAATATTGGAAACTAAAAGCGGCATTATCATCAAAATCTCCATCTTGTATCACAGCATTTCCATTCATATCTATAATTTGGTAAGAAACTTCTTCACCCCATTGATCTGTTTGCAAATCAAAGTTAACGGGCGTACCAGCGATAATATCAATGCTAGTCGAAGCGACATTATTATCGGTCATTTCATCCATAGCTCCATTGACTCCTGTTATGTTCACTTCTAATGTGTAGCCACCAGGTGGAGGCGTTAAAGAAGGAAGTTCAATTTCTGTCGATTCAAACATATTCAATATTCCAAACCATTCATAAGTCTGCAAATCGCCACTCACACCGTATTCAATTGTTAAAGAAGTAATGGCATCCAACCCAAAGTTTCTTACTTCAATGATAGGTGTTGCAGAACAAGCAGGGGTTTCATCTGGTGAAATGATTTCAACCAATCCGACATCCAAGTTAGGTAAGTCTACGTCACCAATACAGAAATCTTGTGACGCTTCTGCCCCAAATAAGCCATCAATAAAAAAGCTCTGTCCATTGGGAAGAATAATGTCAATTGATCCACCCAACATTCCATTGGCATTG
The DNA here is from genome assembly GCA_020630635.1 of Chitinophagales bacterium. GTDB lineage: Bacteria > Bacteroidota > Bacteroidia > Chitinophagales > UBA2359 > JAHDBB01. Next base: position 3,196 of record JAHDBB010000501.1, on the reverse strand, counting down.
CTATCAAAAATGGTGAAAGTATAACAGCCATCGGGCAAACAATGGATTTGTGTATTCAGAGAAGCGGCTGTAAAATCATCAAAAAAGACAACTTCTTCTCCTTCAAAACTGGTAATGATATAAGAGTTTTGTTGAGGACTGCTTTGACTCGTAAAAATCGCAAGCTCCAATTGCTCACCTTCTATCAAAGTAAAGTTGATATTGGCACTATTATCTGCGGGTTCTTCATCAGCGATTCCATTGACACTCGTAATTTCAAAGTTCAAAAGATAATCACCAATAACAAGTCCTTCAATTACTGGAAGGGTAATATCTGAAATACCGAAAGGTTGGATAAATCCAGTCCAAGTATATTCAAAAGTATCTCCACCGACATCATAGACGATAACCAATTCAGTGATATTTTCTTCACCCAAGTTTTGTATTTGAATCACAGGCTCTAAATTATTATTACAATACGTTCCTTCATTGGGAGCCAATATATCAATCAAAGAAGCATTGGTTCCACTAAGATCGAGATCTTCGATACAAAACTCGTACTCATCATCTCCATTGATATTATTATCTTCCGCTACAACGGTTCCATCATAAAGCGTAGCAATAAAGTCGCTACCGCCACCTCCTCCGCCACCGCCGAAAGGATTATTGACCAAAAGGGTATAGCAGCCGGGAGCCAAACAATATTCTAAATCTAAATCACTATCATTGGGAAAATCGGTTTGATAATAAACAGTTTGACCGTTCTCATCCTCTATTTCCATTTCAATAAATTGGAAGCCTCCTGTACTCAAATTAATAGAAAGAGGCAAACCTTCATTTATATCAAAACTGGCGACAAGATTATTATTTTCCAAAAGATCATCACTTCCACCATTGACAGTCGTAATGTCGATAGATAAAGTATAAGTACCCACAGCCAAACCTTCTAAAGTAGGCAAGCTAATGGTTTGCGTTTCATTGGTATTGATTGTACCTGACCAATTGTAGCTTTCATTGAGTCCTGTTTCAGCGATTTCATAAGAAAAAGACAAATCAGTAACAGTCATTTGTCCTACATTCTTTACAGCAACTTGAGGAACCACACTATTGGCACAACTTGTATTGTTAACAGGACTTTCAAGACCAAAAAGCCCTACATCTAAGTTCGGAAGCATCGCATCTCCTGTACAAAAATCAACAGAGGCAGAACCATTAAAGTCTCCATCTATTTCCAAAGTAGAACCATCTGGTAGGTCGATTTCGAGACTTCCATTTCCGCCGCCACCGCCTGGACCACCGCCTCCAAGACCGTCATCTCCAAATACGGTCAAAGTGTAGCACCCATAAGCCAAACAGTGTTCGGTTATGGTCGGAGCTCCGCCACCTGGACCACCTCCAAATTCAAAATCATCAAAATAAATCAATTCATTACCCAAAACATCTGTAATAGTATAATAATGTTGAAATGGATTGGCTCCATTCGTTGTAATCGTAATGGCATCTCCTTCCACTACTGAAAAAGTATTACTAAAAGTATTGTTACCTGTATTGACATCTACCGCCCCATTGACTTCAACAATGGTCACAGTCAATTCATAATCATTAGGTGTCAAGGTAGTGGTCGGAAGACTGATAGCGGTAACATCAAACTCATTCAAGCTACCTGTCCAAGTATATTCTTCGGCTGTTCCACCGTTAAAACTATAACTAAAAATAGCTGATGTAATAATATCCGTTCCTACATTTTGAAAAGCAAGAGTGGTACCTACATTGCTATTACATAAAATCGCATTTTCTATAGGTTCAATGGCTTCTACCAATGCCCCATCATTAGAAATGGGTTCTACATCTGTACAAAATAGTACGCTTATTTCATCAAGAAATTCTTGGCTAACAGCTAAGGTATAACCTGCGGCTGATTCAATATCAAAAGATGCCAATCCAAACTGAAAATCATCTATAACGGTAAAGGTATAACATCCTCCTTCCAAGCAATAATCCAATATGAAATTACTTTCTGAATCCAAAGGACCATCTTGGTCAATCACATTTCCTTCTGTATCTGCTAATTCATAACGAATCGAAGGCGGAATAGGAGGTCCACCACCACCAAAGCCAAGCGTAGTAAGATTCACCGTAAATCCATTGCCATCAATTACTGAAAAATCCACAGCAATTTCATTATTATCCTCAAAATCATCCGTTGGATTGCCATCAATAGAAGTCAAGACAAAATTCAAATTATAATCACCAGGTATCACATCAATATTAGGAAGTTCAATCTCAACGTTTTGTAATGAAGCCAATGCGCCCATCCAATCATAATTGCCCACCAAGTCACCATTTAAAAAATAGCTAATGGTAGCACTTGTCAAAACTGCATTTCCATCATTGCGAAGTACAACGCTTGGATAGATGGTTTCAGTACAAGTCTGTCCACCTATTGGTGAAATGATCTCTGTTAAAGCGGCATCTAAATCTTCCAAGATGATTTCCTCCAAACAAAAATCAATGGATTCGCCAGAACCAAAATTTCCACCTGTTGCCAATTCCATGCCATAACCATCAGTCAAGGTATAATAACCTTCTCCAAAGCCACAACAAATACCATCTCCAAAGGCATCATAGATGTTAAAAGTATAGCAACCATAATCCAGACAATAATCAAAATTATAAAGGCTACCTCCTGCAAAATTACCTGCCTCTTCTTCAAAAAGCACTTCTCCATTTGCATCCGTAATATCAAAAGAGGTTTCTCCTCCAAAATCATCTGTAAACAATTCTAACGAAAAACTTTGTCCTGCTACAATCGAAAAATCCACACTTTCCTGATTATTGATAGGATTGCTATCTGGCTGGTTATTGACATTACCGATCGTGACAGAAAAGGTATGTGAACCCGATGTCAAGTTCAAAGCAGGAAGATCAATATTGACCGCATTTCCTTCTTCCAACGTGCCTGTCCAAATTTGCTGTACAGGGTCTTCGCTATCCAATTGATAGGTATAAAAGATCAATGCAATGGTTCCTGTCCCCACATTACTCATCGTAAAATTAGGGTTCACCACATTGGTACAAAGCGTTCCAGGAGTAGGCGCATTGATACTCGTCAATTCAGCATCTACCTGTGCCAGACTTGCACTACTCCAAAAACAACAGAATAAAAGCAAACCAACGATTTGCCCAAAAGGGTATTTTTTCTTCATTTCAAATATTT